>NZ_JBEXXE010000009.1:0-266459 GCF_040630255.1 Streptomyces sp. NPDC005820 | reverse complement strand
CGGCCGGAAGCCCTCGTACTGGATGTACTTGGGCTTTCGGCCGGTGCGGCGAGAGGGCGTGCCGGGCGTCGCGACGGGGCAAACGTTGCCTGCCGCGGCACTAGCTCGACGGCCCGGCGCAGTACGGCGATCGAGCGGTCGCGGTCGCTCGGGGTGCCGTGGTGGAAGGCGGCGCTGCCGGTCAGCCGCATCGCGCCGAAGCCGACGCGGTGGACCGTGAGGTCGCCGATGGTCCAGGTGCCCGCGGCGTCCGCGGTGATCGCTGCGCTGCTCATCGGCGCAGTCTCGCACGCGCCGCGGGCGACGCCGGCACCTCGCACCTCCCCCCCTTCTCGTGACGTGCGGTCAGCAGGCCACGGTCTCCTCGCACTTGCGCAGCGCCTCCTGGACGTCCCGGCTCCAGTGCCGGGCGGTCCGGGGGGTGGCCGAGGAGACGGTGTGCACGGCCGACTCCCGGCGTTCGAGCAGCGGGCGGGACCGGGCGCACCGCCGTTCCCCGGCGGGCGGGGTGCCGTGGGCGACGGCCTCCTCCACGATGTCGGCGAGATCGCCGTCCGGGAGGGGCAGTTCCAGGTCCTCGTCGACGAAGCCGACCACGGCCGGCACGTACTCCACGAGGGCGCGCAGCGCCTTGGTCAGTCCCCGGCGGCCGCGCCGCAGCCCTCTGAGCACGTGCAGGGCCGTGGCGATCTCCACTTCGGTGGCCTCCCGGCTCAGGGTGGCGGGGGTGATCTCCGTGTGGCTGAGCCACCAGTCCGCCTCCTCGTCCTCGCCGTGCGAGCGGTGGTGGAGGTAGAGGCAGTAGGAGGAGATCGTGTCGCCGGCGCCGGCGCCGTACTGCCACCAGAAGCGGCCGCTGTCCTCGCAGCCGGCCAGATGGAGGAGGGCGCCGAGGACGCGCGCGCCGGAGGGCTCGGGCAGCGCGCTGCCGTGGAAGGCGCCGAGGCCGTTCAGGGCGCCGGTGCGGGTCAGCAGCGCCTCGCACAGGGCCCGCAGGTCCCGGGCCGCGGGATGGACCCTCGGGGGACGGCGGCCGGCCGCCTGCTGGGGGCGGGTCCGCGCCCCCGTCCCGTCGGCGGCCGGGGCCGCGACCCGGGCGGCGATCCGGGCCTCCGCGGCCTCGATGTCACAGCGGCGGTAGGGGGCCGTGGGCACGAGCCGCGCCCCGGCCAGCAGGGTGTCGATGTCGCTCACGGTGTCGAAGGTCATGAACGCTCCGCCTCCTCCTCGGCGCACGATGTGTAGATCTCCCGCAGTCGGTGCCGGGCGTAGCGCTCGATGGAGCGCACCCCGGCCTCGGTGATGCCTAGCTCGTGCGCCACCTCGGCGGTGTCGTAGCCCTCGCAGTAGCGCAGCCGGATGACGTCCTGCTGGCGCTCGGGCAGGGCGGAGATCGCGTGGAACAGCCGCAGGTTCTGCTCGATGACCTCGAAGGCGTCCTCGGCGCCCTGCAGGGTCACCGTCTCGAAGACCGCGGTGTCCATGAGGGTGGCGCGCCGGCCCCGGGCCCGGGCGTGGTCGACGACGCGGTTCTTCATGACCCGCCAGGCGTATGCGGCGGGGTTCTCGGCGCGCAGTATCTGCGGCCACTCCCGGGCGAGTTGGACGAACGCCTCGTCGACGGCCTCCTCGGCGTCCGCCCGGCAGCGCAGACAGCGCTCGGCCTCGCGGACGTAGCGCGGGCGGTGCATCTGGTGGAAGGCGCTGAAGTCCAGCGGCAGTTTCTCCGGCGCCCGGGGGTTTCCGGCGGGGCGCAGCTCCTCCTGGGTCACCGATCGCCTCCCGGGAGTCGGTGGTCCATCTCCCGGACGCCGACCCGTACGAGGGCGGCGACGACCCGGCGCGCGAGCGTGACGGCTCCGGGTCCGAAGACCCGGAGGGCGAGCAGGGACAACGCCACGTCCCGGGCGAGCTGTGCGAACTGGTCGTTCACGGACCGTTCGGTCCTTCCGCTGGGTGTGCGGGGCTCAGGAGCCCCGGAAGGCGACGGTTACACCTTCTGCCCCCACGGCGTTCGGGAGGAGCGTTTCGTGCATGCCGGATTCGAAAGTCCGGTGGAATTGGCCGCTTCGGACTACGGACCGTGTCATTCCGGGCTATCCCGGTACCGTTGCTGTCTCGCTGACGCCTGCTTCTGTCCTGTTTCCTTCCGGCGGGGTTCAGCCCAGCGGCTTGTCCAGGACCGCCTTGCGATGGCTGAAGGTCTCGATGGAGTAGCGGCCGTGGTAGCTGCCCATGCCGCTCTCCCCCACACCGCCGAACGGCAGGTCGGAGACGGTGAGATGGGCGAGGGGCAGACCGAACCCGAGGCCGCCGGAGGAGGTTTCGGCGGCGATGCGGGACCGTGTGGTGTCCGACTCGGAGAAGACGTACAGGGCGAGGGGCTTGTCGCGGTCGTTGATGAACCCGATCGCCTCGTCGAGCCCGGCGACGGTCACGATCGGCAGGACGGGCCCGAAGATCTCCTCGGCCATGACGGGCGACGCGGGGTCGACGTCGGCGAGAACGGTCGGCGCGATGTACTTGTCCGTACGGTCGTGACGGCCGCCGGTCACGGTCCGCCCGGAGTCAAGCAGGGCGGTGAGCCGGTCGAAGTGGCGTTCGTTGACGATCCGGCCGTACTCGGGCGAGGTCTGCGGGTCGGCGCCGTAGAGCGTCTCGACGGCGCGGGCCAGCAGGGGTTCGAGGGCGGCGGCGGTCCGCGGGTCGGTGAGGACGTAGTCGGGGGCGACACAGGTCTGGCCTGCGTTGAGGAACTTGCCGCGGGCCAGCCGGTCGGCGACGACGGCGAGATCGGCGTCGCGGTCGACGAACGCCGGTGACTTGCCGCCGAGTTCGAGGGTGACCGGGGTGAGGTGCTCGGCGGCGGCGCGCAGCACGATCCGGCCGACGGTGCCGTTGCCGGTGTAGAAGACGTGGTCGAAGCGCTCGGCGAGCAGCGCCGTGGTCTCGGGGACCCCGCCCTCGACGACGGCGACCGCCTCGGTGTCGAGGTGGGCGGGCAGCAGCCGGGCCAGGACGGCGGAGGTGGCGGGGGCGAGCTCGCTGGGCTTGACGACGACCGCGTTGCCGGCGGCGAGGGCGCCGACCAGCGGGGCCAGCAGCAGCTGGGCGGGGTAGTTCCAGGGCGCGATGACGAGGACGACGCCGAGCGGGTCGTACTGCGTCCAGGCGCGCGCGTCGGCGCCGAGGTGGGCCGGGACCGGGGCGGACTCGGGGGTGAGCCAGGCCTCCAGGTGGTCGAGGGTGTGGTCGATCTCGCGGATCGTGAAGTCGATCTCGGTGCGGTGGGCCTCGGTGGCGCTCTTGCCCAGGTCGGCGTGGAGGGCGGCGGCGAGGTCGGCGCCCTTCTCGGTGAGCAGCTCGCGCAGCCGGCGCAGCTGGTCCGTGCGCCAGTCGAGGGGCTTGGTGCGGCCGGTGCGGAAGGCGGCGCGCAGCCGGGCCACGACGTCGGCGGGCCGCTCGGGGGCGGCGAGGGGGCCGGTGGGCTGCTCGGGGGTGACGGCGGTGATCACGGTGCCTCGCTGGAGTGCGCGGGCCTTGCGGCCCTGGGTTCGGAGGGCGAGCGGTCAGCTCGATGTATATGCCAACCTTTCATGGACCAAAATACATTCCCCGGGCAACCACTATGTTCCGCGCAGGGTGTGCAGGCGCTTCTCCAGGTAGGCGCGCTCGGCCGGGTTCTCGGCGAGCGCGAGGGCGGACGCGTAGGCCTGTGCCGCCTCGGCGCGGCGGTCGAGGCGCCGCAGCAGGTCGGCCCGGACGGCGTGGAACACGTGGTAGTCGTCGAGGTCGAGCGCGTCCAGCAGGTCGAGGGCGGGCCTCGGGCCGTCGGTCTCGGCGACCGCCACCGCCCGGTTGAGAGCCACCACCGGACTCGGAGCGACGGCCGTCAGCTGGTCGTAGAGCCGCAGGATCTGCCCCCAGTCGGTGGCCCCGGCGCTCGGGGCGTCGCTGTGGACGGCCTGGACGGCGGCCTGGATCTGGTACGGCCCCGGCCGGTCGCGGCGCAGACAGCGGCGGACGAGGTCCTGCCCCTCGGCGATCAGCGCCCGGTCCCAGCGCGCGCGGTCCTGCTCCGGCAGCGGTACGAGCGTGCCGTCCGCGTCCTGCCGGGCGTCCCGGCGGGACTCGACGAGCAGCATCAGCGCGAGCAGCCCGGTGACCTCGGGCTCGTCCGGCATCAGCTCGCCGAGGAGGCGGCCGAGGCGCAGAGCCTCCGCGCACAGGCCGGGATCACCCTCGTACCCCTGGTTGAAGATCAGGTAGACGACGGCGAGCACACCGTGCAGCCGGTCGGGGAGGTCGGCGTCGCGGGGCACCCGGTACGGAATGCGGGCGTCGCGGATCTTCGCCTTGGCGCGGACCAGACGCTGGGCCATCGTGGGTTCGGGGACGAGGAACGCGCGGGCGATCTGGGCGGTGGTGAGACCGCCGAGGAGCCGCAGGGTGAGGGCGACACGCGCCTGCGGGGCGAGCGCGGGGTGACAGCAGGTGAAGATCAGGCGGAGCCGGTCGTCGCGCACGGGGCCCTCCTCCACGGGCGGGTCGGAGGCGTGCAGCCGGGCCGCCTCGGCGTGCCGGGCGTCCCTCGTCGCCTCGCGGCGCAGCCGGTCGACGGCCCGGTTGCGGGCGGTGGTGATGATCCATCCGGCCGGGCTGGGCGGCGGGCCGGTCTCCGGCCAGCTCCGCAGGGCCGTGGTGAAGGCATCCTGGACCGCCTCCTCGGCGAGGTCGATGTCACCGAGCCGGCGGACCAGGACGGCGACGGCCCGGCCGTACTCCGCGCGGAACACGGCCTCGACGTCGACGGGGTCACCCATGGTGCGGCCTCAGTGCTGGTCCGCGAACGGCCGCACCTCGATGGGGAGGGTGATGGCCAGGGCGGCCTTCCGGCCCCACTCCAGGGCCTCGTCCAGGTCGGCGGCGCGGATCAGGCACAGACCGCCGAGGTACTCCTTGCCCTCGGCGTACGGCCCGTCGGTGATGAGCACGTCACCGTCCTTCGGCCGCAGCACGGTGGCCGTCTCGGGACCGTGCAGACCACCGGCGAAGACCCAGGCCCCGGCGGCGCGCAGCTCGTCGTTGTACGCCTCCACCCGGCGCATGATCTCGGCCAGTTCCTCGGGCGGCGGCGGTGTCCCGCCGGCCGGCTGGACCACGCTGAGCAGGTAGTGCTTCATGACGTCCTCCTTGGCGTCGTGCCGTTCTCTCTCGGCTTTCGTGCCGTTCTCTCACCTCCTACACGAACGGCAGTCCCCCGGATCGACACCTCTGACCCCGACACGGGAAAGAATCTTGTCCATGACCGCACCGCACCCCCTCGTCACCCGTGCCCGCCGCCTCGCCGACGACCTCCTCGCGCCGCACGCCGAAGAGGTCGACCAGGGCGAGGTGCCGGTGGGCCATCTGACGGAGATCGGACGCTCGGGCCTGCTGGGGCTCAACGCGCCGAGGGAGTACGGCGGTGCCGAGGCGCCCGGCGCGGTGGTGCGGGAGACGGCGGAGATCCTGGCCGGGGCCTGCTGCTCGACCTGGTTCGTGCAGACGCAGCACCACACCCCGGTGCTGACCCTGGCGAAGAGCGAGCGCCCGGTCCGCGAGCGCCTGCTCGGCCGGCTGGCGACCGGCGAACTGCTCTCCGGGGTGGCCTACGCCCATCTGCGGGCCCACCCCCGCATCCCCGTCCGGGCCACGCGCGTGCGGGGCGGCTGGCGCTTCGACGGGAAGGTCCCCTGGTACACGGGCTGGGGCCTGAACGACGTGATGCTCCTCGCCGGAGTCACGGACGCCGACGAGGCCCTCTTCGCGTTCACGGAGGCCCGCGACCAGCCGGGACTGCGCGCCTCTCCCCCGCTCCGCCTGGCCGCCCTCACCGCGGCCCGCACGGTGTCCCTGGACCTGGACGGCCTTTGGCTCCCGGACGAGGCGGTCGCCCTGCGCACCCCGCACAAGACCTGGTCGGCGACCGACCGCCTCAAGACGGTCAACGCCAACCCGGCGGTCTTCGGCATCACGGAGGCGGCGCTGCACCTGTCGGACGACGGGACGGCCGCCCATCTGCGCCCCCGCCTCGCCGAGGTGCGCGCCCGGGCCTACGCGCTCATCGACGGGGCACGGCCCCACGAGCACCTCGAGGACCGCCTCGCCCTGCGGGCCCAGGCCTACGCCCTGATGCAGACGGCGACGACGGCGGCCGTGGTGACGGGAGGAGGCCGCGCGATGCTGCTGACGAACAGGGCCCAACGCCTGGCGAGGGAGGCCCTGTTCCTCCTGGTCCAAGGCCAGACGACGGAATCACGCCGCTCACATCTCGACGCCCTGGCCTGCTAGGGCGGTCATTCCTCGTCGTGCGCCGGGACGACGACGAGGAAGGCGTCGGACCGCAGATCCATCACGACGGTCGCGGGGCGGCCCTCGGCGCGGAGCCGCGCCGCGCACTCCTCGGCCGGCCAGGAGCCGCGGGGCGCTCCCGCGGGAAAGCGTTCCAGCACCGTCGCACGCATAGCGGCAGACACCTCCGACTCCGGGCCCGTTACCGGCCGACCACGCTGCGTCTGCCCCGGATCCCGGCAGGCATGTTCACGCCGATGACACACGGCTCCGGCAGTGCACCACGAGCGTGTGCGCATCCGGGACGGTGTTCCGCGGGGAAGCGGTGGGCAGGGGGAAGCGGTAGGCAGGAGGAGCGATCACCAGGGGGGCATGACGCGAAGGACCGAGGACTCATGACGGCAGACGACCTCGGCGCCGGGCCCCTGTGTCTGGTGACCGGAGCCACGGGGTACATCGGCGGGCGGCTCGTCCCGGAGCTGCTGGCGGCGGGCCTGCGGGTGCGCTGCCTCGCCCGCTCACCGGAACGGCTGCGCGACCATCCGTGGGCGCGCCGGGTGGAGGTGGTCCGCGGGGACGTCACGGACGCGGAGTCGGTAGCGGCGGCGATGCGGGGGGTCGACGTCGCGTACTACCTGGTGCACGCCCTGGGCACCGGACACGACTTCGAGGAGACGGACCGGCGGGCCGCGCGGATCTTCGCCGGGTCCGCGCACGCCACGGGCGTCCGCCGGCTCGTCTATCTGGGCGGACTCACCCCGTACGGCGTCCCGGAGGAGCGGCTGTCGCCGCATCTGCGCTCGCGAGCCGAGGTCGGCCGCATCCTGCTCGGCTCCGGCGTGCCCACGGCCGTGCTGCGGGCGGCGGTGGTCATCGGCTCGGGGTCGGCCTCCTTCGAGATGCTGCGCTATCTGACCGAGCGGCTGCCGGTGATGGTCACCCCCAGCTGGGTCCGCACCCGCATCCAGCCGGTCGCCGTACGGGACGTGCTGCGCGCGCTGGTCGGCGCCGCGCGGATGCCGTCCGAGGTCAGTCGGGCGTTCGACATCGGCGGCCCCGACATCCTGACGTACCGCGACATGATGGTCCGTTACGCCGCCGTCGCGGGGCTGCCGCACCGGCTGATCCTGCCCGTGCCGATGCTCTCCCCCGGGCTGTCCAGCCACTGGGTCGGGCTGGTCACACCGGTGCCGGCCTCGATCGCCCGGCCGCTCACCGAGTCGCTGCGGCACGAGGTGGTGTGCCGCGAGCACGACATCGCCCGGTACGTGCCCGATCCGCCCGGTCATCCGGTCGGCTTCGACGAGGCGCTGCGGCTCGCCCTGAGACGGGTGCGCGAGGCCCGGGTGACCACCCGCTGGTCGTCGGCCTCGCTGCCGGGGGCGCCCAGCGACCCGCTGCCCACCGACCCCGACTGGGCCGGCGGAAGCCTCTACTGCGACCACCGCGAGCTGGACGTGGACGCCCCGCGGGCCTCGCTGTGGCGGGTGATCGAGGGCATCGGCGGCGACAACGGCTGGTACTCCTTCCCGCTCGCCTGGGCGGTCCGGGGGTGGCTGGACCGGCTCGCGGGCGGGGTGGGGCTGCGCCGGGGACGCCGGGACGCCGCCCGGCTCCGGGTGGGCGACTCGCTGGACTTCTGGCGGGTCGAGGAGATCGAACCGGGCCGTCTGCTGCGGCTGCGGGCGGAGATGCGGCTGCCGGGTCTGGCGTGGCTGGAGATGTACGCGGAGACGGACGGCTCCGGGCGCACCCGGTTCCGCCAGCGCGCCCTGTTCCATCCGCGCGGGCTGCTCGGCCACGCCTACTGGTGGAGCGTGTCGCCCTTCCACGCGGTGGTGTTCGGCGGCATGGCCCGCAACATCGCGCGGGCGGCCCTGGCGGACGCGGCGGCGCGGTCGGCCGAGCGGACGCCCACCGGCTGACGGCGTGCGCATCCGCCGGGCCCCGCCGGGCGGAAGCACCTGACAGTGCGGTCCCCTCGTCACCTCGCCCCGGAGTCTGTCCCATGAATGTCTCGGTCGTCCTGTTCACCTCCGACCTGCGGCTGCACGACCACCCTCCGCTGCGCGCGGCCCTCGACGGATCGCGCGAGGTGGTCCCGCTGTTCGTGCGCGACCGGGCGGTGGACGCCGCGGGGTTCGCCGCGCCCAACCGGCTGGCGTTCCTCGCCGACTGCCTGCGCGATCTGGACGCGGGGCTGCGGCAGCGGGGCGGCCGGCTGGTGCTGCGGTCCGGGGACCTGGTGGAGGAGGTGTGCCGGGTGGCCGCCGAGGCGGAGGCCGACGAGGTCCATCTGGCGGCGGACGGGAGCGCGTACGCCCGGCGCCGTGAGGGGCGGCTGCGGCGCGCCCTGGAGGCGGAGGGCGTGCGGCTGCATGTGCACGGCACGGTGACGACCGTGGTGGACCCCGGTGTACTGGCACCGGGCTCCTCGGACCACTTCGCGGTCTTCACGCCGTACTTCGGACACTGGTCGCGGCAGCGGCTGCGGGACGTGCTCGGCGCGCCGCGGGTGGTACGGGTGCCGGCGGGCGTGGGCTCGGCGGAACTGCCGGACCGCAAGGGCCTGTCCGGTCTGTCGCCGGCTCTGGCCGAGGGCGGCGAGACGGAGGGCCGCGCACGGCTGACCGCCTGGCTGCGCTCGGGCGTCGCGGCGTACGAGGACCGGCACGACGACCTGGCCGGCGACGCGACCTCCCGGCTCTCGCCGCATCTGCACTTCGGCACCCTCTCCCCCGTCGAGCTCGTGCACCGGGCGCGCGCCGCGGGCGGTCCTGGCGCCGAGGCGTTCGTACGGCAGGTCGCCTGGCGCGACTTCCACCGCCAGGTGCTGGCCGCGCGGCCGGGGGCGGCGGTCGCGGACTACCGCACCAAGCACGACCGCTGGCGTACGGAGCGCACGGCCGGCGAGGACGTCGAGGCGTGGCGGGATGGCCGTACCGGCTATCCGGTGGTGGACGCGGCGATGCGGCAGCTGCGGCACGAGGGCTGGATGCACAACCGGGGGCGTCTGCTGACGGCGAGTTTCCTCACGAAGACGCTGTACGTCGACTGGCGGATCGGCGCCCGGCACTTCCTGGACCTCCTGGTCGACGGGGACGTGGCGAACAACCAGCTCAACTGGCAGTGGATGGCCGGAACCGGCACCGACTCCCGGCCCAACCGGGTCCTCAACCCGGTCACCCAGGCGAAGCGCTACGACCCCGACGGAGCGTACGTGCGGCGCTGGGTGCCCGAGCTGGCGGATCTGGAGGGTGCGGCGGTGCACGAACCGTGGCGGCTGCGGGGTCTTGACCGGGCGGCGTTCGACTACCCCGAGCCGATCGTGGGCCTGACCGACGGGCTGGCCCGCTTCAGGCGAGCGCGCGGCCGCGACTGATCCGACCACCGGACGGGCGGCGCGTGCCCATGGCCACGATCCTGTTCGTGATGACCGGCAGCGACCGCTGGACGCTCGCCGACGGCACCCCCCACCCGACCGGTTTCTGGGCGGAGGAGGCCGTCGCCCCGTACGAGGTCTTCCGTGCGGCGGGCCACGAGGTGGTGGTCGCCACGCCGGGCGGTGTGGTGCCGCCGGTGGACAAGGGCAGCCTGGCCGCGGAGGCCAACGGCGGGCAGGAGGCGGCCGACCGGATCGCCGCGGCGCTCGCCGGGATGGCCGAGCTGGGGAGGCCCGTGCGGCTGGAGGACGTGGACCTCGCCGAGTACGCGGCGGTGTTCTACCCGGGCGGGCACGGCCCGATGGAGGACCTGGCCGTCGATCCCGTCTCGGGCCGGGTGCTGATCGCGGCGCTGGACTCCGGCAGGCCGCTCGGTGTCGTCTGCCACGGTCCGGCCGCGCTGCCGGCGGCGGTGCGGGAGGACGGCTCCAACGCCTTCACGGGCTACGAGGTGGCCGCCTTCACCAACGCCGAGGAGCGGCAGGCCGGCTTCGCCGAGCGGGCGAAGTGGCTGCTGCAGGACCGGCTCACCGAGGCGGGCGTGGAGGTGCGGGTGGGCGAGCCGTGGGCGCCGCATGTGGTCGTCGACCGCAACCTGGTGACGGGCCGGAACCCGGCCTCGTCCGCCCCGCTCGCGCAGGAACTGCTGAAGCGGCTCGGCTGAGAGCCCCTCTGAGGGCCGCGGGTCGTCTCAGCCGGCGTCGTGGACGGCCGCCAGTGTCTCCAGTGCGTCGCCCAGGGCCGTCGGCCGGGGCAGGCCGGGGGCGGGGCGGCCGGCCCAGCCGGGGCCGCCGAGCACCACGGACGGTGTGCGGCGGGCCCCGCGTACGCCCCAGCGGGTGGCCGCGACATGCCGGGCGAGGGCCAGGCTGGCGGTGGAGCGGGCCTGGGCCCACAGGACGACGGCCACCGGACCGAGCCGCTGGACGGCCGCGGACAGCGCCTCGGCGGGCACGGCTGCGCCGAACATCCGGGTGGGCACGTCGAGCCGGCTGAGTCCGGCGTTGAGCGCCTCCAGCGGCAGGGTGTGCTGTTCCCCCGGTACGCACGCGAGGAGCACCGGGCCCGGCCCGCCCGTGACGTCCCCCGGCGCGGCGGGGCGGGTGGCGCGGCGCAGGGCCGTGGAGACATGCCAGGACAGCAGATGCTCGACCTCGACGTACCGGTCCCCGGACGAGGCCCACTTGCGTCCCACGGCGTGCAGGGTCGGCACCATCACCTCCTGCCAGGCGGCGGTCAGTCCGTGCCGTTCGACGGCCTGGGTCAGCTGTTCGGCGACGGCCGGCGCGTCGAGTCGTACGGCGGCGCGGGCCAGGCCCCGGCACTCCTGGCGGACGTCACCGCCCAGCGGGAGCCCGCCGGTCTCCCGGGGCCGTTCCCGCACCCCGCCGGCCGGCCGCACCGGGGGCGCACCGGCGCCCTCCTTCGCGGCGCGGGCGGCCTCGGCGGGCGGCACCCCGGCCGAGGTGAGCCGGCACATCGCCTCCAGCACGGCCACGTCGTCCGGGCGCCAGCGGCGGTGCCGGCCGTCTCCCCGCACGGCGGGACCGATGCCGTAGCGACGGTCCCAGGAGCGCAGGGTGGTGGGCGCCACGCCCAGGCGGCGGGCCAGGGCGCCGGTGGTCAGGCCGGTGTCGTCGGAGGCGGTGGACTCGCTCATGTGCCGACTTTACGGCCGATACGACGCAGAAACGACGCGTGTTGAGAGGGACCGCGTACCGCTCGGACGATGACCTCACGGGGCCAGGCCCCGCAGACGCCCGCACCGGCCCGGGGACGGGTCGCCCGATGTGAGGAGCCGTCGTCATGTGTCCGCAACCGACCCTCGCCGTTCCGTCCGCGCGCGCGGACGGCCCGGAGCCGCTCGCCGACGAGGAGATCGCCCGTGGTCTGATGGCGGGCGACGAGGCCTGTCTGGCCGCGGCCTACCGTCGCTGGTCCGCGCTGGTGCACGCACTGGCCTGGCGGTCGCTCGGGGACGCGCGGGAGGCCGAGGACGTCAGCCAGCAGGTGTTCCTGGGTGTGTGGCGCGGCCGTGCGGGCTACCGGCCCGAGCGCGGCACCCTCGGGGGCTGGATCGTGGGCATCACCCGCCGCAGGATCGCCGACAGCCTGGCGGCCCGGACCCGTCGGCTCCGACTCGTCGCCGCGGCCGGCGCCCAGCTCGCCCTCGGCGACCCGGACCGGGACCGGCCCGAGGGCGCGCTCGACCGGGTGCTGGTGCGCGGTGAACTCGCCCGGCTCCCGGCACCGCAGCAGCGGGTGCTCAGGCTGACGTTCTACGAGGACCTCACCCAGACCCAGATCGCGGAGCGCACCGGCTGGCCGCTCGGCACGGTCAAGAGTCATGCGCGGCGCGGCATGCAGCGGCTGAGGGTCCGTCTGGAGCCCCTGGGCGAGGGCTGACACCCCAACCCGCGCCGGGAACCGAACCTCTTTTCGACGCATAAACGCTGCACTCGGTGTTGCCGTCGCTCTCCGCTTCCAGGGCGCCGCCGTGCATCCGGATCCCGCGCGCCCTCGGGAGGTGTCGGTGCTCCCGGGGGACGGCCCCGCGATCCCCGGCTCCGACCTCTACACATAAAGACGGAATAAGCGCAGAATGTCTGTGCGCGGCGCTTACCGCACACCGCACCAGACGCGGTCAGGCCTGCCAGTCGAAGGAGACGAGTGATGGCCAACGTCTCGCCAGACAGAAGTGACATATCAACCCACCCCGACGTATCCGAGATGCGGGCACGCTACGACGCCGTGCTCGGCGACGGCCGTGACGTCGCGTTCGTGGACGGACCGGTGTTCCTGCTCGGTCTGTACTGCGCGGTGTCGCCGTGGGTGCTCCACTACACCACCAGCCAGCCCGACCTCATGACCCACAACCTGGTCGTGGGCATCGCGATCGGTCTGCTGGGCCTCGGATTCACCGCCGCTCCGGCCCGGATGTACGGCCTGAGCTGGGCCATGTGCGCGCTCGGCATATGGATGATCATCGCGCCGTGGGTCGTCGGGAGCAGCCCGGACGCCGGCGTCGTGGTCAACAACATCATCATCGGCGCCCTGGCCGTACTCCTGGGGATGATGTGCGCCTTCACGGCGGCGAGGAGCGCCCCGCGGGCGTAGCCCTGCCCCCCGAACGAGAAAGGCGGCCCGGCCCGGCCCGCGCAGGCGGACCGGGCCGGGCCGGGTCGTGTCCGCTCAGGCCCCCGGGACCGACCAGGGCTCCTGGGGCAGCGGACTGCCCGTCTCCAGCAGCGACTTGAGGTTGGACAGCACCGCGGGCCAGCCGCCCGAGACGTCGGAGAGCTCGCCCTCGTCGTTGAGGTCCTCATGGGTCACGGTCAGGCGGACGATGTCGGCGTGCGGCCGGATGTCGAAGGTGACCCGGGAGTGCCGGTCCGGGCGGTCCGCCTCGTCCGGCGCGGCCCAGGTGGTGACCAGCCGGGTCGGGCGCTCGCTCTCGACGACGGCGCCGACGACGTCGGCGATGCCGGAGCCGTCGATGCGCACGTGTTCCCAACGGGAGCCCGGCCGCCAGTCGGAGACGTTGCGGTGTCCCCAGTACACGGCGGTGAGGTCGGCGTCGGTGAGGGCGTCCCAGACCTTCTCGGGCGTACTGGCGATGTAGGTGACGTAGACGAAGGTCGGCTTGTCGGTCATGGCTTCCTCGGCTCGTCGCTTGAGGTCGGAGAGCACGCGCAACCGCGGGCGCTCGAACTTGTCGATCCACCGCTCCTGGATCTCGTGGAGCGGGACCGGGTTGAGGTAGTGCAGCTTCTCCCGCCCCCTGCGCACCGTCGCGACCAGGTTGGCGGCCTCCAGCACGCCGAGGTGCTGGGTCACCGACTGCCGGGTCATCTCGACCCCCGCGCACAGCTCGCCCAGCGTCTGACCGTTGTGCGCGTGCAGCCGGTCCAGCAGCCGTCTGCGCGTGTCGTCGGCCAGCGCCTTGAAGACCATGTCCATGGCCGGGTCGCCGCCCGGCTCGTCTCCCGATCGCACACCCCACGTTATGCAGTCAATTACCTGCATGTCAACCGGCGGGCATGCCGAAGGCCGGGGCCGACTGTGCGGGCCCCGGCCTTCGTCCGTGCGGGTCAGCTCACGTTGAGCGCCGTGTCGTCGATGACGAACGACGTCTGGAGCGTGGAGCCCTCGGTGCCGGTGAACTTGAGGGTGACGGTCTGCCCGGCATAGCTCGCCAGGCTGAAGCTGCGCTGGGTGTAACCGCTGGCGGCGTTGAGGTTGGAGTAGGTCGCCAGCGTGCTCAGGACCGTACCGGAGCTGTTGAGCACCTGGACCTTCAGCGTGTCGTACGCCGTGCTGGTGGTGGTCTCCGCAGTGTCGATGTGGAGATAGAAGCTGAGGGCGGCCGTGGTGCAGCCGGACGGGATGGTCACCGACTGGGAGAGCGTGTCGGTGGTGGCGGAGCCGTAGCCGTCGAGCCAGGCGTAGTACGAGCCCGTACGCGCCGACTGACTGGAGGAGTTGGTGATGACCCCGCTGGTCGCGCTCCAGGTACTGGCACCGGACTCGAAGCCGTTGTTGCCGAGGAGCTGGGCGGCGGTGCAGGTGCCGGAGCCGCCGCCGTCGTCACCGCCGCCGCTGCTGCTCCCGCCGGCGAGCCACTCGGTGGCGTTCAGGGCGAGGGCCGCGTTGGTGGCGCCGGAGTCGTTCCAGCCGTCGTAGAGGGTGTTGCCGGACTGGCCGGTGCCGTCGTCGATGGGCGAGCTGTCGCCCCAGAAGGCGACCCGGCCGCTGCCGAAGGTACTGGTGGCGAAGAAGGCGCCCGTGTTCCCGGAGTAACCGCTGCGGTAGAGCAGGCCCTTGACGCTGGAGTTGTCGGCGGGCTTGAGGGTGGCGGTGGTGCCGGAGGCGATCAGGCTCGTGGTGACGGTGCCGAAGGAGCCGTGCAGCACCGGGTCGGTGGAGTCGCTGATGGCGGCCGGGTAGCCGGAGCTGATGCTGAGCGAGTCGACCGAGAAGCCGAACGGGTCGGTCGAGTCGACGCTGTTGTTCGTCATCAGGTCGTTGAGGATCTCGACCGCGTCCTCGCCGTCGTTGTTGCGGTCGGCGCCGGTATGGTCGGAGATCATGAACAGACCGCCGCCGTTCTTCACGAAGTTCATGATCGCCGTCTTCTCGGCGGTGGTGAACAGCGTGTTGGGCTCCGGCAGGACCAGCGTGTCGAAGTTCGACAGGTCGGTGGTGGACGAGCCGCCGTAGGTGAGGGCGCCGGTGGCGGTCTTGAGGCTGTAGTCGCCGGTCTTCTGGAGCGCGACGCCCCAGGACGACAGCGCTCCGGTCCAGTCCGTCTCCGAGGACGGGGAGGAGTCCTGGGAGAGCGGGTCGGGCTTGCTGGTGGAGATGATCCAGTCCGCGTTGCCTGCCTCCTCGGCGTGGCCGTCGTCGAAGAGGATCCGGTGCGGCGTGGCCGCGTGGGCGGGGGTGGCGGTGGCGGTGACCTGGAGCGCGGCTCCGGTGACGAGCAGGCCGAGGCCGGCCAGGAGCGTGGTGACCTTGCGGGGGTGTCTCTGTGATCCGGGCATCCGGCGAACCTCCGTGAGGGGGTGGGGAGAGGGCGGGTGCGGCGGCCGATCTGCGCGCGTAGACCTCGCAAGGAAGGGTTCTACACGCGTGGACTCATTGAAAGGTACATGGCATGACACCCCTGTGAACATCAAGCGCGGGCAATAACGTGCGCAAAAACGTCAGCAGCGGGACCGGAACCGACTGCCCCACCTCTGAGCGGGCACAAGCTAAGCGACGGGCTCTCACCAAGGAGGGGCGGAGATGGAGATCGACGGCATCATCAGTGCCATCTTCATCGGCATCATCATCGGCGTGCTCGGACGCCTCGTCGTTCCGGGCCGCCAGCGCATCGGGATGCTGTGGACGATCGCGGTCGGCATCGTGGCCGCGCTGATCGGGTCGGCCCTCGCCTCGGCACTGGGCGTGGCCGACACCAAGGGGGTCGACTGGATCGAGTGGCTCATCCAGATCGGCCTCGCGGCGTTCGGGGTGACGGCGCTGGACCGGGCCAAGACACGCCGGTGAGCGCACGGGCCGGGGTGAGCGGGGACCCGCACCCCCCGTGCGGGTCCCCGCTCACCCCGGCCCCGGCCCCGGCCATCCCTCACCGCCCGCCGAGCAGCCCCTCGTACCACTTCAGCGTCGCGGCCACCGTCTCCTCCAGCGGCGTCGGCGTGACCCCGAAGGCCTGCTCGAAGGCCGAGGAGTCCATGATCTGGGGCTCGGTGTGCTGGTACCACATCTCGGCGTACTCGGCCATGAACTGCTCGTCGAACGGGCCGTAGGGGCGGGGCTCCTCGACGACCAGGACGTTCAGCGGGCCGCCGAGGCGTCGCTCGATCATCGCGTGGACGGCGCGCGTGCTGACGGCCGGCGCGGTCGGCAGATGCCAGACCCGTCCGTCGCCCTCCGGGTGTTCGCCGAGGGTGGCCAGGCCCGTCGCCACGTCCAGGATGCTCGTGTAGCTGTGCGGCAGGTCGATGTCGCCGATGCCGAGCACCTCGCCGCCGGTCAGCGCGGCCGGGAAGACCGCTCCGCCGAGGGTGGAGTTGAGCACGCCGGGGCCGATGAAGTCGGCGGAGCGGCCGAGCACCACCCGGGCCCGCCCCTCGCGGTGCGCGTCGAGGTACTTCTCGTCCAGCCGGGCCCGCATCCGGCCCTTGCGGGTCGTCGCCCGCCACGGGGACTCCTCGGTCATCACCGCTCCCCCGGTCTCGCCGTACGGGTAGAGCGTGTCGAGGACGACGAGCCGTGCGCCGGACGCCTCGACGGCGCCGAGGACGGCGTCCTGGATACGGGGCATCGCCTCGACCTGGAGGTGATAGCCGACGTTGACGCAGTGGTACACGACCCCGGCACCGGTCACGGCCGCCCGCGCGCCCTCCGGGGTGCTGACGTCGGCGGCGCACCGCTCGACCCCCTCGATCGCGGGACCCTCGCCCTTGCGGTCCACGAGGCGGACGGCGTGCCCCCGGCGGACGAGTTCCCGGGCGATCGCGGTACCGGCCGGGCCGGAGCCGAGGACGGTGTGCAGGGTGGGGTTCTCGCTGGTGACGGCAGACATGGCGGTCCTCCCGCTGGTTTCCCGGCCATCCGTTCTGATGGCCAGTCGCAACAGTTAGAGACTGTAACTCTTGCGATGATGACTAGCAATCGTGGGAGGTCCGGGTCTTCGTTAGGGTGTGTCACCAGGAACCCGGACGGGACACGGATGCCGTGGTGACAGCCGTGGAGGAGAGAGGAGCGCCGGTGGCCGGCAGTGCGCAGAGCCCGAGGGCGCGGTACCGCGAGCAGACGCGGGCCGAGATCAAGGACATCGCGCTCAGGCAGCTCGCCGAGGGCGGGACGGGGGCCGTGGCGCTGACCCGGATCGCGAAGGAGGTCGGCCTGTCGGGCCCGGCGCTCTACCGGTACTTCGACAGCCGGGACGCGCTGCTGACGGATCTGATCCGGGACGCGTACGCCGACCTCGCGGGGGCCGTCGCGGCGGCGGCCGGGGGGCTGCCCGAGGGGACCGCGCCCCGGGCCCGGCTCCATGCGCTCGCGACGGCCTCCCGGAGCTGGGCCGTGGCCGAGCCCCATCGCTATCTGTTGATCCAGGGCACTCCGGTGCCCGGCTACACGGCTCCCGCGGACACGCTGGACAGCGCCCGGGCGGTGCTGGGGCCGTTCCTGCGGGCGTTCGCGGAGGGGGAGCCGTCGGCCTCGGTGCGGCCGGTGGTGGCCCAGATGACGGAGTGGGCGGCGAAGGACCCGGCGGTCGCCACGTGGGCCCGCGCACAGGTGCCCGTCGGCGCGGAGGGCGTCGCCCTGGCCGGCGCCGTGCTCGCCTGGACCCACATGCACGGCGCTACGGGGCTCGAGGTGTCCGGCCAGTTCGAGGGCATGGGGCACGACGGGGCCACCCTGCTCACGTCCCAGCTCGATCTGCTGGCGGACGGCTTCGGGCTGAGCTGAGCCGGCTGGGGCTGCCTCGTGAGCAGGGTTTACGGCGTGACCGGGGGCTAGGCCCTGCCTGTGGGCTTCGGCGCGGCTTGGGCTTCGGCGTGGCTTGGCTTCAGCTGGCTGGGCTTCAGCTGGCTGGAGGCTACGGCTGGCTGGAGGCTACGGCGTGCGCCCGGGGGCTACGGCGTGCGCCCGGGGGCTGCCGCGTGCCCGGGGACTACGGCACTCCCGGGGGCTCGGGGCGCCCGGGGGCTCGGGGCGCCCGGGGGCTCGGGGTGCCCGGGGGCTCGGGGCGCCCGGGGGCTCGGGGCGCCCAGGGGCTCGGGGCGCCCAGGGGCTCGGGGCGCCCGGGGGCTCGGGGGCTCGAGGTGCCCGGGGCGCCCGGGGGCTCGGGGGCTCGAGGTGCCCGGGGACTACGACACTCCCGCGGACGGGGTGTAGAGGTACGGCGTGGTGGTGGTCAGTGCGGCGAAGCCGAGGCGTTCGAGGATGGGCCGGCTCTGGTCGGAGGCGTCGACCTGGAGATAACGGTAGCCGCGGTCGGCGGCGATGCGCGCGCGGTGGGCGATCAGGGCGCGGTAGATGCCGCGGCCGCGCCACTCCGGGGTGGTGCCGCCGCCCCACAGGCCGGCGAACCGGGTGCCGGGGATGAGTTCCATGCGCGCCGAGCTCACGGGTTCGTCACCGGCGAGGGCGACCAGGGCGACGATCGTGTCCGGGGCGGCGGTCAGCCGGGCGAGCACGAGGTCCCGCAGGAAGGAGCCGTCGTGGCCGAATGCCTTCTCGTTGGCCGCGACCATCAGCTCGACGCCCGCCGCGTCGGTCACCGGCACGATCCGCACGCCCTGCGGCGGTGCCGCGTCGACGAGCTGGTCGCCCGTCTCGCCGATCATCAGCGTCTCCTCGGGTTCGGCGGTGAACCCGGCGGCCGAGAGCCGTCGCCCCAGATCGGCGGGGCGGTCGTGGCCGTAGTGCTTCCACTCGAACTCCGCCCCGAGTCCCGCGAAGTAGGCGACCTGCGCGGCGATCGCGGCATCCGCGTCCAGGGCGCCCAGGTCCGACCAGAGGACGCCGTGCCAGCCGCCCTCGCCGCCGACGTGGCGGACCACGCCCCCGGTCCGTTCGACCCGGGCGTCGGAGCTCTCCGGTCGGGCGCCTTCGCGCATGTCCCGGTCGTACAGGGCGAGTACCGCGGCATGATCCATACGTCCCACTCCAGCATCCCGATGCCGCGCCCCACAACGGAATTACCGGTGGCGGCTCGTGGCGTACCGCCTAGTCTGTGCGGCGCCGAAGATTGTTTCCGCTCGAGGGGGAGGGGGGACGAGCCGTTCGGGTCGGTGCTGGTCGGTGCTGGTCGGCGGGGACGGCACGGTGCTCGCCGAGGACCACAACCGGGTGGCGGGCGGCGACCGCACCCGGCACCCCGAGTTCGAGCCGGCCCGCTGGTCGGCCGCCCGGCTGACACCCGAGGAGCGGGCGGCGGCCACGGTCCACACCTCCGGCGAGCACTGCCCGATGTGCGCGGCCGCCCACGCCTGGGTCGGCCTCGGCCGGATCGTGTACGTCGCCTCGTCCGCGCAGCTCGTCGCCCGGCTGGAGGAGTGGGGAGCGGCGGCGCCCCCGGTACGGCCCCTGCCGGTGCACGAGGTGGCCCCCGACGTGAGGGGGGAGGGCCCGGTCCCGGAACCGGCCGACGAGGTACGCGCACTGCACCGACGCTTCCACGCCGACCGAGCCGGACTGCCGACACCTGACCGGCACTGGGCCCGACGACGCCTTCCGTACGGCGGCTGGGCCCGGCGACACGATCCCGTCCCGTGGCTCAGCCCGGCAAACCCCCCGGGGCCCCCTCCGGCAGCGCCTTCGCGGGCGGTGGGTGCGGGCGCCGCAGGTCCCCGTGTGGCGGGGGCCTGCGGATCGGGTCGGCGGAGGTTCAGAAGGCTCGGCCCCTTGCGGTCAGGCCGCTTCGGTCAGCCCTGCGTGCCCGGGCGGAAGCGGCGGTAGAGGACCGCGCCGGCCAGGACCAGGGCCGCGCTGCCGGCCAGGGCGGGTACCGTCGCGTCGGCGCCCGTGTGGGCGAGCGAGGACACGGTCCGCTCGGATGCCGGGGTCTGGGGCGCCCGGGCGTGCGGGACGGTCTTCGTGCCCGGGGCGGGGCGCTGCGGCTCGGGCTCGGGGGCCGACGGCTGGCGCGTGGGCGGCACGGGCGTGCTCGGACGGCCGGGCTGCGCCGGGTGGTGGGGCTTGTCGACCGGGCCGTTCACCGACTGGTTGCCGAACACCGGATTCAGGAGCCCGACGACGTCCACGCTGTTCCCGCTGGCGTTCAGAGGCAGGTCGACCGGCGCCTGCAGACCGTTGCCGGAGACGGCTCCGGGCGAACCGGCCGTCGTGCTCGTCGCCCCCGCCCCGGACGCCGGCGCGTGCTGCGGCGCGGCGCCCTTGTTCGCGCAGCTGTTGCCGAACGCGGGGTTCAGCAAGCCCACCACGTCCACGGTGTTGCCGCAGAGGTTGACCGGGAGGTGCACCGGCAACTGCACCCCGTTGCCGGAGGCCACGCCGGGCGAGCCGGCCGCGGTACCGGCGGCGGAGGAGTCGGCGAACGCCGGCATCGTCACGGCGGCCATCGCGCCGGAGGCTGCTGCTACGGCGAGCACACCGTTTCGGGTAGCCCGTCTCATGGGTCCCTGCCTTCCATACATGCCATACAGGTCGCGGGCACTCGCCCGCACCAGGTAAAACGCGGGCGAACCGAACGAGTTATGCCCAATCCGTCATTCACCCCATCGGGCGCCCCCGGTCGAACGGCCTCACGCCCCGCGAAACGGTCGCCGCGCGGCCCCGCGGCGGCCCGCAGCCCGTCCGGAGGCGAGGCCTGCGGAGGCCGCCTATCGTGATCCGGGACGCCGTTCCCGGTCCGCTGCGCGGCGTCCCTGGAGGCATTGATGCTGGCCAAGCTGTCGACGCGGCGCCGCCGCGCCCTCGCCACGGGCGCCGCGCTCACCCTGCTGGGGACGGGACTGCCGACGGCCGCCACCGCGGCGGCCGCGGACGACCGTTCCGGCCTCGACCGGTTCTACGACCAGAAGATCTCCTGGTCGGCCTGCGACCTCGATGGCGTGCCCGAGGACCTCCAGTGCGGCAAGGTGACCGTGCCGCTCGACTACGCGCACCCCGGGGCGGGCGCCCTCGACCTGGCGCTCGCCCGCTACCGGGCCACCGGCGACAAGCGGGGCTCGGTGCTGCTGAACTTCGGCGGCCCCGGGGGCGCGGGCGTTCCCGGACTCGCGTACGGCGGCAAGGACTTCATGGAGCTCACCGACGGCTACGACGTGGTGACCTTCGACCCCCGTGGTGTCGGCCGCTCCTCCCCGGTCAGCTGCGGGGACACCGAGGAGGACGAGGGGCTGGGCGCCCTGGGGGACGACACCGCGCTCGACGATCCCCGGGCGCTGCTGACGACGCTGAAGCGGACCGCCGCCGCCTGCGAAGAGCACTCCGGTCCCGTGCTGACCCACATCGGCACGGTCGACTCGGCGCGGGACATGGACGTCATACGCCAGGCGCTGGGCGACCGGAAGCTCAACTATCTGGGCTTCTCCTACGGCACCCGGCTGGGCGCCGTCTACGCGGCCCGGTTCCCGGGCAAGGTCGGCCGGGTGGTCCTCGACGGCGTCGACACCCTCACCGAGCCGCTCACCGAGCAGGGGCTCGCGGGCGCCCGGGGCCAGCAGGTGGCGCTGGAGGACTTCGTCGACTGGTGTGTGAGGGACATCGCCTGCCCGTTCGGCACGGACGCGCGGACGGCCCGCGAGGAGGTGGTCCGCACGGTCCGCTCCCTCGACGAGGATCCGGTGCCGACGGACTACGGCGACGACTTCACCGGACAGGACCTGGTGGCCGCCCTCGGCCAGGGCCTGTACAGCAAGGAGCTGTGGCCCTCGCTGGAACGCGCGCTCGCCCGGCTCGTCGAGGACGGCGACACCTCCGGCGTGATGGCCTTCGCCACCGGCGGCCTCAACTTCCTGCCCCGCGCCACCGACGACCTCGCCCGCCCCACCCGCGCCCCGACCGCCGCCCCCTCCCCCAGCCCGCTCGTCGACGCCGAGGACGTCCCGCTCGACAACCTCCCGGCCGCGCTGATGGCGATCAACTGCGCCGACGACCCCGACCGCCCCACCGCCGAGCGGATCACCGCGGACCTCCGGCGGCTGCGGGCCGACTACGACAAGGCGTCACCGGTGTTCGGCCGGTACCGCCTGTCCGAGGTCCTGCTCTGCTACGGCCGGCCCCGGGGCACCGACTTCGTCCGCGAGAAGGTGAAGGACCTCGACACGCCGAAGATGCTCCTGGTCGGCACCCGCGGGGACCCGGCGACGCCGTACCGCTGGACCGTGGAGACGGCGGAGCGGCTCGGCGACTCGGCCGTGGTGCTCGACAACAGGGGCGAGGGCCACACGGGCTACGGCTCGTCCAAGTGTGTGCACCGCAAGATCGACGACTTCCTGCTGTACGGCTCCCTGCCCCGCACCGGCAGCTCCTGCCTGCCGGACGAGGACGGCGGCTGAGTGCGCCGGTTCGCGCCGTGGCTGCTCGTCGTCCTCTGCGCGGCCGGGGCCCTGACCGAGTCGGTCGCGGTGTCCGCCCGGTGGTGGTGGGCGGCCGGCCCGCTGCTCGCCCTGGCCCTCCTCGGTGCCCGGGACATATCGCAGCGCCGGCGCGCGCTGCTGCGCAACCATCCCCTGGTGGGCAGGCTGGGATACCCGGTGCGCGAACCCGCGCCCCCGGCCCCCGTCCCGCACGGTGAGCACGAGTTCTTCGCGCCCTCGGCGGGCCCGGTCCCACCGCCCGAGGAGGAGCCGAGGGTGCGCGTGGGCGGGCCCGACTGCAGGCTGCCGTACGACATGGCCCTGCTGAACGTGTCGGCGCTGAGCTTCGGGGCGCTGTCCTCCCGCGCGGTCCTCGCGCTCGGCCGGGGTGCTGCGCTGGGCCGTTTCGCGCAGGACACCGGGGAGGGCGGGCTGTCGGACCACCATCTGCGCGGCGGCGGGGACCTGGTCTGGGAGATCGGCTCGGGCTACTTCGGGTGCCGTACCCCCGACGGGGGGTTCGAGGAGCGGGAGTTCGCGGACCGGGCGGCGCTGCCCGAGGTGAAGTGCGTGTCGCTGAAGCTGTCGCAGGGCGCGGCTCCGGGCGGCGGCGGGGTGCTGCCGGGGGCCAAGGTGAGCGCGGAGATCGCGCGGGAGCGGGGCGTGGCGGAGGGCCGGGCGGTCGTCTCGCCGCCGTGTCACCGCGTGTTCTCGACGCCGCGAGAACTGGTGCTGTTCCTGGCCCGGATGCGGGAGCTGGCGGGCGGCAAGCCGACCGGGTTCAAGCTGTGCGTGCGGTCGCGGCGGCAGGTCCTCGCGGTGTGCAAGGCCATGCTCGCGGAAGGCGTCGCGCCGGACTTCGTCGTGGTGGACGGGTCCGAGGGCGGGACGGGCGCCGGGCCCGGGCCGCCGGGGTTCGCGGACCGGCCGGGGATGCCGCTCACGGAGGGGCTGATCACCGTGCACAACGCGCTCGTCGGCACCGGTCTCAGGGACCGGGTCCGGATCGGGGCGAGCGGCGGGATCGCCACCGGCGCGGACATCGTCCGACGGCTCGCCCAGGGCGCCGACTACACCAACGCGGCGCGCGCGATGATGACCGCCGTCGGCTGTGTCGGCGCGGGCCGCTGCCCCACCGGCGCCTGCCCGGTCGGCGTCGCCACCCAGGACCCGTGGCGGGTGTGGGCCCTGCACGTCGGCGACAAGGCGCGGCGGGTCCGGCACTACCAGCGGGCGACGGTCCGCAGCGCCGTCCGGATCATGGCGGCGCTGGGGGTGCCCGAGCCGGACGGGCTCAACCCGGGGCATCTGCTGCGCCGTACGGACGCGACGACGGTCCGTTCCTACGCCGAGCTGTACGAGTGGCTGGAGCCGGGCGCCCTCGCCGCCGGAGCGCCCGCCGGCTGGGCGGCGGACTGGGCGGCGGCGGACCCGGACATCTTCGACTGACGCCCGCCGGCCCGCACGCCCGGCCGGGACATGGCACAGGGGCTCAGCTCACGAACGCGTCGATCGCCGCCGTCAGCTCGGCCGGCTTCTCCACGGGGAGTTCATGGCCGGCGTCCAGGATGCGGACCGTGGCGTCCGGGTACGCCTTCGCCATCCTGAGCATCTGCTGCACGGGCAGCTGGATGTCGTAATACCCGTGGATCATGAGGGTGGGGGCCTGGATCTCCCCGACCCGGTCCAGGACGTCGAAGGCCCGCATGGCGCCGTACAGCGTCATGACGACCTCGCGCGGGGTGCCGGCCGAGGATCTGACGTACTCGCGGATCTCCTCCCGGGGGTGGCCGGGCGCGAACGCGCGCTGGATGTTGGCGGCCACGAACAGCTTGAACGGGACCAGGGTGGAGGCGCCCATCAGCAGGCCCCGGCCCCGGCTGTACGTCATCCTGGCGATGGAGTTCACCAGGACCATGCGCTCCACCCGGCCGGGGTGGGAGAGCGCGACGGTCTGCGAGATCATCCCGCCCATCGAGTGGCCGACCAGGACGCACCGCTCGATCCCGAGGTGGTCGAGGAGGGCGATGAGGTCGTTCGCCAGCTCGGCCACTGTCTTCACCCCGGCCCCGCCGCTCTCGCCGTGCCCGCGCAGGTCGAACCGGACGACGCGCCGCTTCTGCGCGAAGTGGGCGACCTGGTGGTCCCAGCGGTGCCGGTTCGCCGTCCAGCCGTGCACGAAGACCAGGGGCGTGTCGCCGCCGTCTCGCGGTCCCTCGTCGTCGTACGTCAGCGGTGCGCCGTCGACTTCGAGCTGCGGCATGGGTGCCTCCTGCGGTACGTGCCGGTTACTGACGCGTACGGTAACCGTCGGCCGGGCCCGTCGTCACCGTCGTACGCCGAGGAAATCAGGGACTTTCCCGCGCACCCGCCGCGGCCCCGCCCAACGGGACGGCCCGCCGACCGCTTTACGCGTGTTACCCCGAATGCCCCATAGGTGAATCGGTCCTATGGTGCTCATATGGAGCACGCACTCAGCCCCGCGACCCTCTCCGAACTGCGCCGCCCGCGCCCCTATCCCGCGGTCTCCGTGCTGACCCCGACGCACCGCCGGGAACCGGACAACGCCCAGGACCGGGTCCGGCTGCGCAATGTCGTGGCCGACGCGAAGAAACAGCTGGAATCCGACCCGGGGGTCACCCGTGAGCGGCGCGCGGACGTCGCCGACCAGCTCGACCGCGCCCTGGCCGAGGTCGACCTGACGTACACCGAGGACGGGCTGGTGATCTTCGCCGCGCCCGGTGAGCACCAGGTGTGGTCGCTGGGCCGCCCGGTGCCGGAGCGGGTCGTGCTCTCGGACACCTTCCTCACCCGCAACCTGGTCTCCGCGCAGGCCGCCGAGCGGCCGTACTGGGTGCTGTCGGTCTCCGCCGACCGGGTCACCCTGTGGACCGGCGGGCCGGACCGGGTCGCGGAGGAGCACCTCGGCGGCTTCCCGATGGCCCGTCGGCAGGAGAACTTCGACGCCGAGCGCCGGGAGCAGATCGGCGACACCCCGAGCACCTTCCGCGACGAGGACACCCGCCACTTCCTGCGCGACGCCGACACCGCGATGAACCGGCTGCTGCGGCTGGCCCCGCGGCCGTTGTACGTCACCGGTGAGCAGGCGGCCCTCTCGGCCCTCGACGAGCTCGGCACGGTCACCCGCGCCGCGGTGCACGTCCCGTACGGCGGGCTGTCGCACGGCACCCCGGAATCGGTGTGGCAGGCGGTGCGGCCGATGGTCGCCGCCGAGGCCCGCCGCAGCGTGGACACGGTCAGCCGCGCGCTCGAATCGGCCCTCGGCCGCAAGGAGTTCGCGGCCGGTGTCGACGAGGTCTGGCAGAACGCCCGGGAGGCCCGGATCCGGCTGCTGGCCGTCGAGGAGAACTACCGGGTGACCGTGCGCGACGACGGCGACCATCTGATCCCGGCCCTGAGCGGCGACCTCGACGCCCGCGAGGACATCGTGGACGAGATCGTCGAGCAGTGCCTGGAGACCGGCGCCGACGTGCGCTTCGTACCGGACGGCACACTGGGCGACGCGTCGGGAATCGCAGGCGTCCTGCGCTACTGAGAGCACCACCGTCGCGACGTCCCCGACATCCCCCTCCCCTCCCGCCACGCCTCCCACCCCCCGTACGCTACGAGATGATCGTCGGCGGAGAGGGAGAGCGTGCGTGGGTGATCTGCTGGGTGTGGCGGTGTTGGGGGCCGGGCACATGGGGGCGGACCACGTACGGCGCCTCGACCGCGTGGTGAGCGGGGCCAGGGTCGTCGCCGTGGCCGATCTCGACCTGGCGCGGGCCAAGGACGCCGTCGCCGGGATCGACGGGGTCGTCGTCCACACCGAGACGGAGGCCGCGCTGGACGCCCCCGGGGTGGCGGCGGTGCTGATCGCCTCGCCCGGTCCCGCGCACGAGGAGGCCCTGCGCGCGGCGCTCGCCCGGGGGCTTCCGGTGCTGTGCGAGAAGCCGATGGTGCCGGACTCGGCGGGGGCCCTGCGGATCGTCGAGGCGGAGGCCCGGCTCGGCCGGCGGCTCACCCAGGTCGGGTTCATGCGCCGCCACGACGCCGGGTACCGGCGGCTCAAGGCGCTCCTGGACGGCGGGCGGCTGGGGCGGCCCCTGATGCTGCACTGCGTGCACCGCAACGTCTCCTCGCCGCCGGACTTCACCAGCGCGATGCTGATCGACAGTTCGGTGTCGCACGAGATCGACGCGGCCCGCTGGCTGCTCGGCCAGGAGCTGACGGCGGTCTCCGTACTGCGGCCCCGCCCCTCCTCCGGCGCTCCGCAGGGGCTGCTCGACCCGCAGTTCGTGGTGTTCGAGACAGACGGGGGCGTCCTGGTGGACGTGGAGGTCTTCGTCAACTGCGGCTTCGGGTACCAGGTGCGCTGCGAGGCCGTGTGCGAGGCGGGCAGCGCGCGCATCGGCGACGACCACGGGATGCTGGTGACCGCGCGCGGCGACGCGGCGACCGAGGTGCCGCAGGACTATCTGGTCCGCTTCGAGGCGGCCTACGACCGCGAGGTGCAGGCCTGGGTCGACGCCGCCCGGCGGGGGCGGGTCACCGGTCCGACCGCCTGGGACGGCTACGCGGCCTCCGCCGTCGCGGAGGCCGGGGTCCGGGCACTGGAGAGCGGCGAGCGCGTCACGATCCCCCTCGCCGCACGCCCGGAGCTGTACGCCGGGCAGGACGGCTGAGACCGTCCGGCCTCAGACATTGCCGAGCAGGGCCTGCAGCCCCTCGTCGACGGCGGCCCCGACGTCCTCCCCTCCGGCCGGGACCACGGCGTAGCTGCGCAGCAGGAAGCGGCGCAGGGCGAAGGTGTCGAACTGGAGCAGGGCCATGCCGAACGGCGAGTGCAGCTCCACCACCGTCCGGCTCGGGCCGCAGGGCCAGATGTGCACGTCGCCGGTGCCGGCGGGGCCGCACAGGCCCTCCTCCAGCAGGGTGCGCCCGAAGGTCCAGGACGCGGCCTCCTCGGCGAGGGAGATCTCCGCCGGGAAGTCGAGGTGCACGGCGAACGGGTCGTGGGCGGCGTAGCGGAGCGTCGCGGCGACGGGCAGTTCCTTGTCCTCGGCGGTGATCAGGCGCGCGCGGACGGGCTGTTCGAGGGTGATGTCCATGCTTGTAGGACCCCGCAGGCGCCCCTCGCATTACGCGAAAGCGGGTGCTACTTGATGTGATCTGCGTCACTGCGCCGTTTGCCTGAACACAAGACCGCCGAACAGGCGACCGACGGTCTTCCCGTACCCCCCTTCGGTCCCACAAGTCACGTACGCCACCTACGACTTGGCCCCCTTCCCGGCGTACGATCAGCACCCCCGTGAGCCCGCCTCGGGGACGGAGGCATATGCCAGAGACACCACCGAATCGTGTGTTGCCAAATCCCTTACACGGCGTCGCGGGCTGTGCAACAGTCGTAACGGCCCTTCCGTCCCCGTTCGTCGTACCGTCCCCGCATCGGAGTGCGTCATGCCGTCCCATCTGTCTGCGGACCATCCCGCCGCCCAGCCGCCGGGACGCGGCTCGGTCGACGCGCTGATCTCGCAGACGCGACGGCTCAAGGTCGACGTCGACGCCGTACGACGGGACGCCCGGGACATCGACACCGGGGACCCGCAGGGCCGCTGGCAGCGCGCCCTGTACGACCTGGCGCTGCACCAGCTCGAGGACCTCGACGCCCACCTGGCCCAGCTCCGGGACGGCCCGCCGCCCGCACCCGCCGCCCCCCGGGACTCCCTGCTCAGCCGGGTCGGCAGCGCGGAGTGGAACCTGCTGGCGGACGACGCCCTCTGGTCCGCGGAGCTCTACGGCATCCTCGGCCGCGACCCGGCCACCCCCGCGCTCACCCTCGACGAACTGCCCTCCCTCGTCCTCGACGAGGACCGGCCGAAGCTCACCACCATGGTCACGGACTGTCTGGTGGACGCCCGGCCCATCGACGGCGAGTTCCGCGTCGTACGGCCGGACGGCGGGGTGCGGACCGTGCACATGATGGGTGAGCCCGTGCTCGACGCCGACGGCGGCACCACCTCGATGTGGGCCGTGCTGCGGGACGTCAGCGCGCTGCGCCGCAGCCAGGGCGAGGTGCGCGAGACCCATGACTCGCTGCAACGCCACCGGCAGCGCGCACAGAGCGAGCGCCGGCTCGCGGTCGAGCTGCAGGAGGCCGTGCTCCCGCCCGGACCCGGCGCCCTGCGGCTCCCGCACGGGGGCACCGCCACCCTCGACCTCGCCGTCGGCCGGCTGCCCGCCGCGACCGGCTCGCTCCTCGGCGGGCACTGGTACGACGCCCTCGAACTCCCCGACGGCCAGACGCTGCTGAGCATCGGTGACCTCACCGGCCACGGCCCGACCGTCGCCGCGGACACGGCGATGCTGCTGGGCGCTCTGCGCGGCATGGGCATGGCCGGCACCGGACCCGCCCAACTGATGACCTGGCTCAACCAGTTACTCGACGCCACCGTCCAGCCGGTCCTGGCCGGCGCCGTGTGCTGCCGCTACCGGCCCGACACCCGCACCCTCACCTGGGCGCAGGCCGGACACCCCACCCCGCTGCTGTTCCGCGACGGGACGGGATGCCGGCTCGACACACCCGAGGGTGTCCTTCTGGGCGCCACCACGGGCGCCACCTATGGGCAGGCCGAAGCGACCCTCGAGACGGGCGACCTGCTCCTGCTGCACACCGCCGGACTGGTACCCGGCGACGGAACGCCCCGACTGCTCGACCTCGCCCCCCGCTTCCACGAGGCCGGCACCGCACAGGACTGCCTGCGGACGGTCATGGAGGAGTTCGGCGAGACCGGGCGCGACGACGACGCCTGTGTGCTCGTCGCCCGGGTCACCCGGTGATCAACCGGTCATCAACATGGACGGTTAACTGTCCGCCCGGTCGGCTGTCTTCGCCCGACCGGCAACGCACTCATGCCTGGGCGGTGTTGCCGCCCCGCCCTCCCCTCGGCCTCGGCAGCGCCTGCCTGATCTGCTCACGCAGCTCGCTGATGCTCGGGTAGCCGGCGTACTCCGCGGTGAGCCGGTACATCTCGCGCAGCCGGTCCCAGGTGCGGCGGGAGGAGTTCGAGCCCATCGACATCAGGGCCAGCCGGGCGTAGCGGTCCGCCTGTTCCGGGTCGTCCGCGATGAAGCAGGCCGAGGCCATGGACAGATGGTCGAAGATCTTCGACCGCTCCCGTCCGTCGACCCGGAGCGCCAGGGCCTTCTCCGCGTAGTACTGGGCGTGGACGGCCGCCTGCGGCTCGAACTCGGCCAGGGTGCGGTAGGCCAGGGCCTGCATGCCGTACAGATCCTCGTCCTTGAAGGTCTGCATCCAGGACGGCGGTTCCGCATCGGCCCGGTCGGAGACGAAGAGGTCCTCCGCCTGGCCCAGGGTGCGGCGCATGGCCTGGCCCTTGCCCATCGACGCCTGCGCCCAGGCCTCGATGGTGTGGAACATCGCCCGGGTACGGGGCAGCACCTGGCTGCCGGAGCCGGACTGCGCCAGTTTCATCAGGTCCAGGGCCTCGTCGGGCCGGCCGAGATGGACCATCTGACGGGCCGCGCGGGAGAGCGCCTCCCCCGCCCGGGGCCGGTCGCCGCCCTCCCGTGCGGCATGGGCGGCGATGACGAAGTACTTCTGGGCGGTGGGTTCGAGGCCGACGTCGTGCGACATCCAGCCGGCGAGGACGGCGAGGTTGGCGGCGACGCCCCACAGGCGCCGCTGGAGATGGACAGGATGGTGGTAGGCGAGCATGCCGCCCACTTCGTTGAGCTGTCCCACGACGGCCTTGCGTTGCAGCCCGCCCCCGCGGGCCGCGTCCCAGGCTCGGAACACCTCGACCGAGCGCTCCAGTTCCTCGATCTCCTCCGTCCCGATGGGGGCGGCCTCATAACGGTCGAACCCAGCGGGGTCGGCATGCGGGAGGAGGGGGTTGTCGAGGACGGGAGCGTCGGCGGAGAGGGTGGGGTCGGTGTGCAGCCAGTCGTACATGGCGTTGCTGAGTGCTGTCGCTGATCCCGCGGCGAGCGCGGCACCCGCGCCCACCAAGCCGCGTCGGTTGAGCATGAGGTCCATTCCCGTGAATTCGGTGAGGACCGCGGCAGTCCGTTCGGGCGCCCACGGCAAGCCGTCGGGATGCTCTGCGCTCCCGCCGCCCGGCCGTTTCCCCGTACGCCCGTGCCGGACCAGACCGAGGTCCTCGATGGTCACGACACGGCCGAGACGCTCGGTGAACAGGGCCGCCAGCACCCGCGGCACCGGATCGCGCGGGATCTCTCCCGTGTCGATCCACCGCCGCACCCGGGAGGTGTCGGTCGACAGCTGGGGGTGGCCCATGGCCGCCGCCTGCCGGTTGACCAGCCTCGCGAGTTCACCCTTGGACCAGCCGGCCAGGCCGAACAGGTCCGCAAGGCGGGTGTTGGGTTGTCCGCTCACGTAAGCCCCCAGGTTCTCGGCTGAGTTGACAGTAGCCCGGTGAAAGTTGCCGGGCGACTATTCGCCAGGGTTCGCCAGGGTCCGCCAGATGGTGTGCCACTGGGCGACGGGTGTCAGGTAGGAACGCGCCACCCCGACCCGGTCACCGAGGGACATTCCCCAGGGTGCACCCGGGTGGTCGGTCGGGGCAGCGCTTTGACTCGCAGGCACACGAAGGGATCTGTTCCGCCCATGTACGCAGCATCGTCCTCCGTGTCCGCACCGCCCCGGTCGCTGCACCCCCGCCCGGGCGGTGGCGGCCCCTATCTCGCCCCCCAGCGCACGGCGGCCCCCGTGCTCGGCGGTGTCCGCCGTCCCGCGGGGCTCGGCGCCCAGCCGGTCAGCGGCAGGCTCGACCTGTCCGGCCCGCAGGGTGCGCAGCTGCGCACCGCGATCGCCTCGGTGCACCGGATCTGTCCGGAGTTCGCCCCGGTGCAGGTGCTGCGCCGCAGTGGACGCTCGGTGCTGCTGGTCGGCACGACCGGACGCAGCACGGCCGTGGCGAAGTGTTTACTGGACCACTCGCCGGTCTGGGCCGAGCGGATCCGGCACGAAATAGCGGCGTACCGCACGTTCGTCCGGCAGCGCCCCCCGGTGCGGGTGCCGAGACTGATCGCGGCGGACCCGGACAACTGCACCCTGGTGATCGAGCGGATGCCGGGGCGGGTGGCGGCCCTCCAGCGGCATCCGGCCGAGACCCCGCCTCGGGCGGACATCAGGGCGGCGCTCGGCGCGATCTGCCGGCTGAACGCCTGGCGGCCGCCGGCGGGCACCTTCGACGCGCCGCTGGACTACGCGGCCAGGATCTCCCGCTACCACGAGCTCGGTCTGCTCACCGACCGGGACCTGGGCGACCTGCAGAAACTGCTGCACGGCATCGCGGCCTCCGCGGGCCGGCAGGGCATGGGCCAGTTCTGCCACGGCGACGCCCTCCTGTCGAACATCCTCGTCTCACCGGCCGGTCCAGTGCTGGTGGACTGGGAGCACGCGGGGTGGTACCTGCCGGGCTACGACCTGGCGACGCTGTGGTCGGTCCTCGGTGACGCGCCGGTGGCGCGCCGTCAGATCAGCCAGATCGCCCAGTCGGCGGGACCGGCCTCCCGGGACGCCTTCCTGGTGAACCTGATGCTGGTGCTGACCCGGGAGATCCGCACCTACGAGACGGCCGTGCAGCGTTCGATGCACGACTCGGCCCCGACGGCCCCCGGGGTGGCCCACCCGGGTGCCGCGCCGTCCGGCGAGGAACAGCGGCTGCTGCTGCGCCGGCTGCACGACGACTGCCAGCTGGCCCGCCGGGCCGTGCGCGCGGCGGTCGGCACTCGCTGAGGGGACGAAGGGCCGTGCTGCGCCGGAACGGCGGCGCAGCACGGCCCTTCGTGCGTCTCCATCAGTGCGTCGCTACCACGGCAAATGCCCTTTATATGGTCATTATTGACGGGTTATCGGCAGACCGAGGAGGCCACTTTGCCAGGACCCGTCACCCACCCCCGACCACCCGTCCCGGTCCGAAGAGCCGCCGGGGCCATCGCCTCGGCGGCTCTGCTGCTGCCGCTGCTCGGCGCGGCGCCGTCGGCCGCCGAGGCCGAGGCGCCCGGTCTGCAGCGGGCCTTCGCCACGGCCGCCGCCCGATATCACGTCCCGCAGAGCGTGCTGCTGGGCGTCTCCTACCTCCAGTCCCGCTGGGACACCCACGCCGGGGCGCCGAGTGTGACCGGCGGCTACGGCCCGATGCACCTCACGGACGCCCGTGCCGCCCTGGCCGGCACCCCGCACCACAGCGAGGCCACGGAGGACGCCCGGGGCGACTCCGCCCGCCGGGCCCGGCATCCGCAGGTGCGGGTGCCGTCCGGCGACGAGATCCCGGCCCGGCTGCGGACGCTCCCCCGGGCCGCGGAGCTGACCGGGCTGAGCGCGGCGAAGCTGCGCAAGGACCCGGCTGCCAACGTGGCGGGCGGCGCCGCGCTGCTCGCCGCCGCCCAGGAGTATCTGGGCGAGCCGCTGAGCGAGGACCCGTCGGACTGGTACGGCGCGGTGGCCCGGTTCTCGGGCGCGGACGACAGCGAGACCGCCGCCGCGTACGCGAACGACGTGTACGAGGTGATGCGCACCGGCGAGCGGCGGGTCACCGACTCCGGCGAACTGGTCGCGCTGACCGCGCAGCCGAACCTGGATCCACGGATCACCCAGCTGAACCGGGCCGGTCTGCGCCAGGGGTCGGCGGAGGGCACCGAGTGTCCGGCGTCGGTGTCCTGCGAGCGGATCCCGGCGCCGTACGAGGCGTTCGGCGCCGACGACTACGGCAACCACGACGAGGCCGACCGGCCCGCGTCCTCGCCCATCCGGTACATCGTCATCCATGACACCGAGGGCGGCTGGGAGGGGGTCATCAACCTGGTCCAGGACCCCACCTATGTGTCCTGGCACTACTCGCTGCGCTCCACCGACGGTCACATCGCCCAGCACGTACGGGTGAAGGACGTGGCCTGGCACGCGGGCAACTGGTACGTCAACGCGAACTCGATCGGCCTGGAGCACGAGGGCTTCCTCGCCCAGCCGGACTCCTGGTACACGGAGGCGATGTACAAGTCGTCGGCGCGGCTGGTGGCGTTCCTGGCGGCGCGGTACGGGGTCCCGCTGGACCGGCAGCACATCCTCGGCCATGACACCGTGCCCGGCCCGACCGCGGCGAACGTCGGCGGTATGCACACCGACCCGGGCCCGTACTGGGACTGGCGGCACTACTTCGAACTGCTGGGCAAGCCTCTGGAGGCCACGGCGCCCGCGGGCAGCCCGGTGGTGACGATCCGGCCGGACTACGCCACCAACCGGCCCGCGTACCTGGACTGCGGCGGCAAGGGCAAGGCGTGCGCGGCGCACGGCTCCAGCGCGGTGCGGCTGTACGCCGACCACGACGAGAAGGCGGCGCTGGTCACCGACCCCGGCCTGGGCACGCCGACCACCGGGGTGAACGACCTGTCCTCACGGGTCTCCACCGGTCAGCAGTTCGCGGTCGCGGGCACCTGGGGCGACTGGACGGCGATCTGGTACCTGGGCCGCAAGGCCTGGTTCAGGAACCCGCAGTCCAGGCCGGCGGCGGTGCCCTCGCACGGGGTGCTGATCACGCCCAGGGCGGGCCTGGACAGCGTCCCGGTGTACGGGCGCGCCTACCCCGAGGCCTCGGCCTACCCGGCGGGGGTCCCGGTGCAGCCGGTCTCCGCACTGCCGTACACCCTGCCGAAGGGCCAGCGGTACGTGGCCGGGGACAGGGTGCCGGGCGAGTATCTCTACGCGGGCGCCTTCGACCCCAGCACGCATCGGGTGGTCGAGGGCAAGGAGCAGTACTACGAGATCCAGTACGGCCACCGGGTGGCGTTCGTCCGCGCGGCGGACGTGACGGTCGTCCCGGCGTCCTGAGGCCTCAGCCCTGCTGGAACAGCTCCGCCGGGAGAGGCTTCAGCAGGGCGTACAGGTCGTCGGTGATGGGGCGGTCCCAGGCGGCGATGGTCACCAGGACGTTGTCGCTGCGGTCGAACTGGACGCAGGAGATCCGGCCCTCGGAGAGCTTCAGCCGGCGCACGATGAGGAGGTTGTCGCCCTGCATCACCGGCATGTCCTCGGTACCGACGACGGTCACCTCCTCGTCGTTCTCCAGGGCGAGCAGCAGCTGGGCCACCTCGAAGGGGATCTCGCCCTCGGCGACCTCACGGGCCGGGGAGCCCTCGGGGAGGTTCCCGATGATCATCGCGGGGCCGCGGCCGCCGAACAGGTCGTAGCGCAGGAAGACGCCCTGGCAGCTGCCGTCGGGGGCGGGCAGCAGGCCGGCGCCGAGGTTGCCGGGCCAGTCGCCCGGGTCCATGGCCAGCACGTCGAAATCGGGGCCGGCGGGGGTGGCGCTGCGGCGGCGGAGGAACGACATGCCGCCATCGTACGGCCCCGGGAGGATCGGTCGTGTGTCGAGTGCGGGTGGTTCGTGGTCGATCGCGCAGTTCCCCGCGCCCCTGAGGTCGGACAGCGTCCCGTTGGTTATCGATTCGCGATCTTCTTGTGGCGTTCCGCGCGGGTGGTCAGTCCTCGGCCGGGGCCGGTGGCACCACGGCGATCGGGCTCGCCGCGTGCATCAGGACGGCGTGGGTGACGGAGCCGAGCATGCGGGTGGGGGCGAGCAGGCGACGGCGGTGGCGGCCGACGACGACCAGCGTGGCGTCCACGGAGGCGGCGACGAGGAGTCCGGCCGCGTCGCCGGGGGTGGGGACGGCGTCCACGCGGACGCCCGGGTGCCGCTCGCGGTGCGGGGCGAGGAAGCCGGCGATGAGGGTGCGGGTCTCGTGCTCGATGGCGTCCTGGTCGTAGACCGTGAGGGGCAGGTCGCCGGGGGCGAGCCAGCTCTGGATCGGCCACGGGTAGGCGGCGAGCACATGCAGCCGTGCGTCGCGCAGGGCCGCCTCGCCGAAGGCGAAGTCGAGCGCGGCGTCGTCGGGGCTGTCCGTCTTGAGGCCGACGACCACCCGGGGGCCGGGCTCGACGGGCAGGGTGATGTCGACCGTGCGGTCCGGCCGGGGCACGATCACGACGGGGCATTCGGCGTCCCGGGCCGCGGTCAGCCCGTTGGAGCCGAGCAGCAGACTGGCGAAGCCGCCGCGGCCGCGGGAGCCGAGCACCAGCAGCCCGGCCTCGGCGCCGAGTGCGGGCAGCAGGGCGCCGGGGGCGCCGTCGAGGCCGGCGTACTCCGCCTCCGGCACCCCGGACGCGCCGCTCCCCGCCAGGCGGACCCGGGCGTCGGCGAGGACCGGGTCGCCCTCCGGGGGCGGCGGCACCGGGACCGGGGCGCCGTGCGGCGCCCAGGCGGAGTGGTGCCGTACATGCGCCACGCGCAGGGGCGCCGCTCGGCGGCGGGCGGCGTCGGCGGCCCAGTCGAGGGCGCGCAGGCTGTCGTCGGAACCGTCGACCGCCGCGACGACCGGCAGGGTGCTCATGGTCCTCACCTCCGGGACACGACCTTCGTCCTGCTGGGGCCAGCCTGGCTCAGCCGGGGCCCCGGGAGGACGTACGGGGTCGCGTGTCCGGAAATACGAGGGGAACACCCCCCGAATCGCCGCGCGGCGGGACCTGCCCTACGTCAGGTCGAACTCCCCCTCCCGGGCGCCCGAGACGAACGCGCCCCACTCCGCCGGCGTGAAGATCAGGGAGGGACTCTCGGGGCGTTCGCTGTTGCGCATCGCGATGAATCCCTCGACGAAGGCGATCTGGACATCCCCCCGCCCCCGGCTGCTGGACTGCCACTCGGCGTTGCTGAGGTCCAGCTCAGGCTTGTCCCAGCCCATGAGCGGCTGCTGCTGGATGGTGCTCTCGGCCACGTCCGTGCTCCTCCCGGTTCGTCGTCCGCGGGCCAGCCTAGCGATCGGTTCCGGGTGCCGACAGAGCACGTGAACGGTGCCTTTCAGGACTCGGGGGGCCGGGCTCCCACGAGCCACATGGAGAAGAACTGCGAACCGCCGCCGTAGGCGTGTCCGAGCACCTTGCGGGCCCGCTCCAACTGGTGTTCCCCGGCCTGTCCGCGCACCTGGAGGGCGGCCTCCGCGAAGCGGATCATGCCGGAGGCGCCGATCGGGTTGGTGGACAGGACCCCGCCCGACATGTTGACGGGCAGGTCCCCGTCGAGCTCGGTGACCCCCGACTCGGTGAGTTTCCAGCCCTCGCCCTCGGCGGCGAAGCCGAGGTTCTCCAGCCACATGGGCTCGTACCAGGAGAACGGCACGTACATCTCGACGGCGTCGATGTCCCGGCGCGGGTCGCCGATGCCGGCCTGGCGGTAGACGTCGGCCGCGCAGTCCTTGCCGGCCTGCGGGGAGACGGCGTCCTTGCCCGCGAAGAGGGTCGGTTCGCTGCGCATCGCGCCGCCCAGCATCCAGGCGGGCGGCCGGGGCGAACGGGCCGCGCCCGCGCGGTCGGTGAGGACCATCGCGCACGCGCCGTCGGAGGAGGGGCAGGTCTCGGAGTAGCGGATCGGGTCCCACAGCATCGGCGAGGCCTGGACCTTCTCCAGGGTGATGTCGTGCTCGTGCAGATGCGCGTACGGGTTCTTCAGCGCGTTGCGCCGGTCCTTGTACGCCACCAGCGAGCCGACGGTGTCGGGCGCGCCGCTGCGCCGCATGTACGCGCGGACGTGCGGGGCGAAGAAGCCGCCGGCCCCGGCCAGCAGGGGCTGCTGGAAGGGGATCGGCAGGGACAGCCCCCACATGGCGTTGGACTCGGACTGCTTTTCGAAGGCGAGGGTGAGGACGGTCCCGTGGACGCGGGCGGCCACGAGGTTGGCCGCGACCAGCGCCGTCGAGCCGCCGACGCTGCCCGCGGTGTGCACCCGCAGCATGGGTTTGCCCACCGCGCCGAGCGCGTCGGCGAGGTACAGCTCGGGCATCATCACGCCCTCGAAGAAGTCGGGCGCCTTGCCGATGACCACGGCGTCGACGTCCGCCCAGGTCAGCTCGGCGTCCTCGAGGGCGCGCCGGGCGGCCTCGCGGACCAGTCCGGCGATCGAGACGTCCCGGCGGGCCGCCACGTGCTTGGTCTGGCCGATGCCGACGACGGCCACGGGTTCCTTGCTCATCGCGGATCCCCTTCGAGTACGGCGACCAGGTTCTGTTGCAGACACGGGCCGGAGGTGGCGTGGGCGAGGGCCCGGTCGGACTCGCCCCGGTGGATGCGGGCGGCGGCCTCGCCGATGCGGAGGAGGCCGGCGGCCATGATCGGGTTGGCGGCGAGGGCGCCCCCGGACGGGTTGACGCGGACGTCGTCGCCGAGCCGGAGCGCCTTGCGCAGGACGACCTCCTGGGAGGTGAAGGGCGCGTGCAGTTCGGCGGTGTCGACGGGCCGTTCGAAGGCGCCCGCCTTCTCGGCGGCCAGCCGGGTGGAGGGCGAGTCGGTCAGGTCGCGCACGCCGAGCGCGTGGGCCTCGATGCGGTGGTCGATGCCGCGGATCCAGGCGGGGCGTTCGCACAGCTCACGGGCGCGTTCGCCGGCGGCGAGGACCACGGCGGCGGCGCCGTCGCCGATCGGCGGGCAGTCGCCGGTGCGCAGGGGCCGTACCAGGTAGTCGCCGTGCGGGACGGGACCGCGCAGCTGGGCGTGCGGGTTGTCGGTGGCGCGGCTGCGGGCGGCGATGCCCGCGAGGGCGGGCTCGTCGGTGTCGCCCGCGTCGATCAGCGCCTGGGCCTGGAGGGCGGCGAGGGCGACGGAGTCGGGCCACAGGGGGGCGAGGTAGTAGGGGTCGAGCTGCCGGGTGAGGACGTCGCGCACCGACCCGGGCGAGGACTTGCCGTAGGAGTACACCAGTGCGGTGTCGGCGTCCCCGGTCAGCAGCTTCGTCCACGCCTCGTACAGCGCCCAGGCGCCGTCCATCTCCACATGGGACTCGGAGATCGGCGGCCAGGCGCCGACGCCGTCGAGGGCGAGGGTGAAGGAGAAGGCGCGGCCTGCGAGGTAGTCGCTGGAGCCGGAGCAGGTGAAGCCGATGTCGGCGGTCTTCAGTCCGGTCCGCTCCAGCACCTCGTGCAGGACCGGCATGAGCATCTCCACCTCGGAGTGCTCGGCGGTGCTGCGCAGGGTGTCGCTCTGTCCGAAGGCTACGACGGCGATGTCCCGGGTCACAGCAGCTCCTTGTACGTCTCGTAGTCCGCGTCGGGTTCGCCGGTCGGCCGGTAGTGGTCCGGGTAGCGGCCGCCGTCCGTCCACACCGGTTCGACCCTGAGGCCCATCCGCACCTGGTCGTACGGGATTCCGCCGATGCGTCCGTGCAGCGCGAGGTCGGCTCCGTCGAGGGCGATGTGGGCGTAGACGTAGGGGACGTCGATGTCGAGGTTCCTGGCCTTGATGTTGACGATGCAGAAGGTGGTGACCGTGCCGGCCGGACCGACCTCGACCTGCTCGGCGGTGGCCACCCCGCAGGTGGGGCAGGCGCCGCGCGGTGGGACGTACACCTTGCGGCAGGAGGGACAGCGCTCGCCGACGGTGCGCCGGCCCGAGAGGGCGGCGATGTAGGCGGACTGGGCGCGGCCGGGCGAGTAGGTGTAGTCGAGCCGGGCGTGGGCGACGATCCCGGCGACCTTGTCCTCGAACTCGCCGTCGCTGCCGCCCGGTGGGACCGGCTCACCGTCGTACGGTTCGAAGCAGGCGATGTCGGTGATGGCGCCGGTGCGCTCCTCGGCCCAGCGGATCCGCACCCGCATTCCGGTGCGGACGGCGTCGGGGCCGGGGGCGTCGAGGGCGTGCAGCAGGGCGGTGTCGGCGCCGTCGAGCCTGACCAGGACCCAGGCGAAGGGGGTGGCGAGGGGCTGCCCCCGGCGGGGTTCGTGGTTCCAGGCCCAGGTGGTGACCGTACCGGTGGGCGCGACCTCGAGGAGGTCCCGGAGCTCCTCGGCTGTGACGGGGTCGTACTCGACGGGCGGGACGAGGGTGCGCCCGTCGGCGGTGGCGACCCCGAGGACGACGCGCTCCCGCAGCCCGGTCAGAAAGGCGCTCTGCACGGGTCCCAGGGACCGGGTGAAGGGAAACTCGACGACGAGGGGGGCTTTGAGGACTTCGGGCACGGGGGGCTCCTCAGGCGCGCTTGTAGACGGGCGGTCGCTTCTCCGCGAAGGCGCGGGCGCCTTCCTTGGCGTCGGCGGTGTCGAACACGGGCCAGCCACGCTTGAGTTCGGCGGCGAGCCCGTCGGTCTCCGTCAGGTCGGCGGACTCGTACACCGACGCCTTCACGGCCTCCACGGCCAACGGCCCGCAGGTGTTGATCAGTTCGGCGATCTCCAGGGCCTTGTCGAGGGCCGTGCCGTCGGGAACCACATGGCCGATCAGGCCGATGTCCGCCGCCTCCCGCGCGGTGTACGGCCGCCCGGTGAGCAGCATCTCCAGGGCGTGGGTGCGGGGGATCTGCCGCTGGAGGCGGACCGTGGAGCCGCCGATCGGGAACAGGCCGCGCTTCACCTCGAAGAGGCCGAAGGTGGCGGATTCCCCGGCGACGCGGATGTCGGTGCCCTGGAGCATCTCGGTGCCGCCCGCCACGCAGTACCCCTCGACGGCGGCGATCACGGGCTTGCGCGGCCGGTGGTGGCGCAGCATGGCCTTCCAGTGCAGGTCGGGGTCGGCCTTGAGCCGGTCGCGGTGCCGCTCGCCCTCCATGCCCTTGCCGGCCAGGGCCTTGAGGTCCATGCCGGCGCAGAAGCTGCCGCCCGCCCCGGTGAGGACGATCGAGCGGACCGCGTCGTCCTCGTCGGCCTCGAGCCAGCCGTCGTACAGACCGACGAGCATGCCGATCGAGAGCGCGTTCCTGGCCTCCGGCCGGTTGAGCGTGAGCACGAGTGTGGCGCCTTCGCGCCGCACGGTGAGGTGTTCGGTTCCGCTCATCGCACATCTCCCCTCGGAAAGAACGAGAACAGGTTGCAGTAGGCGGGAAGGCACTTCAAGAGTTTTCTGACACTCAGTCAGATTTCTTGGTGAGGACCCTTCCCAGTTGCCGCGCCCTTTGCTCTGATGACCGGCGAACCGTTGCAGGAGCCGGGGCGCCCAGGGTCAGGAGGAGCGGTGGAGTACAACCTTGCCGACCTGTTCGAGTCGGTCGTCGACGTGGCGGCGGACCGTGAGGCGCTCGTGTACGTCGACCATCCGGGCACCGGCGCCGAGCGCCGGCTGACCTACGCGGAACTGGACGCGGCGGGCAACCGGATCGGCCACCACCTCCTGGACAGCGGGATCCGCCCGGGTGAACACGTCGGCCTGCATCTGTACAACGGCGTCGAGTATCTTCAGACGGTGCTGGGCTGCCTCAAGGCCCGGCTCGTGCCGGTCAACGTCAACTACCGGTACGTGGAAGAGGAGCTGGTCTATCTCTACCGGGACGCCGATCTGGTCGGACTGGTCTTCGACGCGGAGTTCACGGACCGGGTGGCGGCCGCGCTGCCGCAGGCCCCGGCGCTGCGGCACCTGGTGTGCGTCGGCCCGGCGGGCGAGGGCATCACCGCGTTCGCGGACGCCGAGGCGGCCGGCTCGCCGGAGCGCGGCTTCCCGGACCGCTCGGGCGACGACCAGTTCATCATCTACACCGGCGGTACCACGGGCATGCCCAAGGGGGTGATGTGGCGTCAGGAGGACCTGTTCTTCTCGGGGCTGGGCGGCGGGGCGCCGACCGGGGAGCCGGTGAAGAAGCCGGAGGAGCTGGCCGAGCGGGTCGCGGCGGGCGGTTCGGGGATCACCTTCTTCCCCACTCCCCCGCTGATGCACGGCACGTCCACCCTCACCGCCTTCATCGGCTTCAACTTCGGCCAACGGGTGGTGCTGCACCGCAAGTTCGTGCCCGAGGAGGTGCTGCGGACCATCGCCAAGGAGCGGGTCAACGCCGTCGCCCTGGTCGGCGACGCGATGCTGCGGCCGCTGATCGACGCGTTGGAGGGGCCGATGAAGGGTACCGACTGCTCCTCGGTGTTCAGTGTCTCCTCCTCCGGGGCGATCATGTCGGACACGGTCCGCGGGCAGTTCCGGGCGCTGCTGCCGAACGCGATGCTGCTGAACAACTTCGGGTCCTCCGAGTCCGGCTTCAACGGCACCGCGACGGAGGACTCCGGCCCCGAGCGCGGCTTCCGGATCCGGGTCAACTCCCGTACCCAGGTGGTCGATCCGGTGACACACGAGCCGATCGCCCCCGGCGAGGTCGGCCGGGTCGCCCAGCACGGTCACGTCCCGCTCGGCTACTACAACGACCCGGCGAAGACCGCCGAGACGTTCTTCGAGAAGGACGGCGAACGCTGGGTGCTGCTGGGCGACATGGCCACCGTCGACGAGAACGGAGTGGTCGTCGTCCTGGGCCGTGGCTCCCAGTGCATCAACACCGGCGGCGAGAAGGTGTACCCCGAGGAGGTCGAGCAGGCGCTGAAGTCCCATCCGGACGTGTACGACGCCCTGGTGGCCGGGGTGCCGGACTCGACCTGGGGCAACCATGTGGCGGCGGTGGTGCAGGTGCGCACCGGGGCGCCGCACCCGTCCCTGGAGGAGATCCAGACCCACTGCCGGGCCCGTCTCGCGGGCTACAAGATCCCCCGCCAACTGGTGATCGCCGAGACGATCCGACGCTCACCGAGCGGCAAGGCGGACTACCGGTGGGCACGGGAGGTGGCGGTGGCGGACAGCCACTGACGAACGCCCGGGCGTCACGCGCCGAAGCGGTCCCGCAGGTCCCGCTTGAGGATCTTCCCGCTGGCGTTGCGCGGCAGTTCGTCCACGAAGAGGACCCGCTTCGGGGCCTTGAACGGGGCGAGCTTCTCCCGGGCGTGCGCGACGAGTTCGTCCTCCGTGACCTCGCCGCGCGCGACGACCACGGCGGTGACCGCCTCGATCCACTTCTCGTCGGGCAGGCCGATCACCGCGACCTCGGCGACCGCCTCGTGGGTGTAGAGGGCGTCCTCGACCTGGCGGGAGGCGACCAGGACGCCGCCGGAGTTGATGACGTCCTTCACCCGGTCGACGATCGTGAAGTAGCCGTCGGTGTCGCGGACGGCGAGGTCCCCGGAGTGGAACCAGCCGCCCCGGAAGGCCTCGGTGGTCTCCTCGGGCTTCTCCCAGTAGCCCTCGCACAGCTGCGGGGAGCGGTAGACGATCTCGCCGGGCGTGCCGTCGGGGACCTCGTCGCCGTTCTCGTCGACGACGCGGGCGTCCACGAACAGGACCGTGCGCCCGCAGGAGTCCATGCGGCCCTTGTGCTCGTCCGGGGCGAGGACGGTGGCGAGCGGGCCGATCTCGCTCTGTCCGAAGCAGTTGTAGAAGCCGAGCTTCGGCAGGCGTTCCCGCAGCCGTTCCAGGACGGGCACCGGCATGATCGACGCCCCGTAGTAGGCCTTGCGCAGCCCGCCGAGGTCACGGGTGGCGAAGTCGGGGCGGCCCGCCAGCCCGATCCAGACGGTGGGCGGGGCGAAGAGGCTGTCGACGCGGTCCGCCTCGATCAGGTCGAAGAGCTGCTCGCCGTCGGGTGCGTCGAGGACGAGGTTGGTGGCGCCGACCGCGAGGTACGGCATCAGGAACACATGCATCTGCGCGGAGTGGTACAGCGGCAGGGAGTGCGCGGGACGGTCGCCGGCGCTGAGGTCGAGAGCGGTGATCGCGCTGAGGTACTCGTGCACCAGCGCCCGGTGGGTCATCATCGCGCCTTTGGGCAGGGCTGTCGTGCCGGAGGTGTACAGCAGCTGGACCAGGTCGTCGGTGCGCGGCTCGGGGCCGTCGTACGGCTCGGCACCGGCCAGGCGGGCGAGGAGCGAGCCGTCGGCGTCGCGCAGCGGCAGCGTCCGTACGCCCTGCGGAAGTCGGTCCCCGAGGGCGGGGTCGGCGAGGACGAGGGCGCTGCCCGACTGCTCGACGATGTACGCGAGGTCGTCGCCGGTGAGGTTCTGGTTCACCGGGACGTGGACCAGACCGGCGCGGGCGCAGGCGAGGAAGGCGACGAGGTAGGCGTCGGAGTTGTGGCCGTAGGCGCCGACCCGGTCGCCCCGTTCGACTCCTTCGCCGAGCAGGACGGACGCGGCGCGCGAGACGGCGTCGTCGAGCTCCTGGTAGGTCCAGGTGCGGTCGCGGTACTCGACCGCGACGCGTGCCGGGGTGCGGTGGGCGCTGCGCCGCAGCACCCCGTCGACCGTGCTGCCGTGTCCGGGCGTCATGGCACATGATCCTCGACTGGCCGCAGGGGCAGGTCAAGTCGGGCCCCGCCCGGGCGCTCTCAGGCGACCGCGCCCGCGACTCCGCTGCGGCCGTCGGGGACTCCGGTGACGCTGACGAGGGTCTGCGCCCGGACGTCCTCGCCGAGCACGGCGGCCACCGCGTCGGTGGTGGCGCCGATGAGCCGCGGGATCGCGTCCGGGACCCCGGGCACATGGTAGGCGGCCTCGCGCATGCTGAGCGTGACCGACGGCGCGATCTTGTCGGTGGGCAGTCCGCCGATGCCCCGGCGGTGGGGCGGGATGCCGATGACGTCGACGCCGACGAGGCTGCGGAACCGCTCGCCGTAGACCGAGCCGACGGCGTCGGCCAGCGCGCCGATCAGCTTCGGTTCCACCGTCCCGTCGAGGGCGGTCTCGCTGATGTGCACGGTGTAGTGCGGCACGGGGGATCTCCGTTCGCGCGGGTGCGTAGGATCCGATTCGGCTTGCCGAACAAAATAGCTTTGATCTCAAAGGCAATACCCAGCGTAATGCGAGGAGTGCCCGATGTCCATGCCCGGCGGCGTCGACGCGACCGTCCGAGAGCTGCTGCTGCTCATGCCGCGCCTGGTGGGCCGGGCGAAGCGGATCCCGGTGCCGGAGGCGCTGCGGTCCTTCGACCTCGCGCCGCGCCATCTGTCGCTGCTGGCGTGTCTGCTGTTCGACGGGCCGATGACGGTCAATGAACTCGCCGCCCGGCTGGAGGTCGCCCCGACCACCGTGAGCCTGCTGATCGGCGACCTCAGCCGGAAGGGGATCCTGGAGCGGCGCGAGGACGAACGGGACCGCCGCCGCCGGATCGTCGCCCTCGCCGCCGACCACGAACCGGCGATCTCGGCGTGGCTGGCGCCGGGGGCGGCGGCGTGGCGCAGGGCGCTCGCACCGCTCACCCCGGATCAGCGGCGGTTGTTCGTCGACACGTTGCTCGCCTACGAGGCGGAGGTCGCCGCGGAGCGGGACTGAGCCCCGCGCCGCGGGGAGACATGGGCCAGGGCGACGAGCGTGGCCGCCGCCGCGGCCAGGAGTCCGGCCACCAGAGTCACGCCCATGGCGGCGGACGGGTGCAGGGGTGCGCGTCCGTCGTAGGCCGTGACGGTGATCGCGGCGAACGCGGCGGCGAACCCGAGGGCCGCCACGCCCGTCACGGCGCCCGCCGCACGGTCGCCGAGCCGGCCCGCCTCGCACAGGATCGCGAGCACGGCGAGGAGCTGCAGTCCGTGCAGGCCGACGGCGTGGGCCAGTTTGGCGCTGCCCGCGGCTCCGAAGAGGATCTCGTACGGGACGTGTCCCGTGTCGTCGAACACCTGCTCGCCGATGGCGGCCATCTTCTGCCCGATGGCCCCGGCCGCCAGGACACCGGCCAGTCCCACGAGGACCGCGACCCGGGACGCCGGGCGGCCCTCGAACCGTACGAGCGCGGCCACGCACAGCACCACCACCCCGAGGACGAGCAGCAGGACGAGCGTGCCGATCGCGCTCCAGACGGCGGCGTCGGTGTCGGTGGCCTGGTTGAAGTGGGACGCGGTGCCGCGCCAGCGCTGCGCGGTGATCAGCACGGCTTCCGCCACCGAGGTGAGGACGACCAGTCCCGCCCCGGCCCGGATCCACCAGCGGGCGGCCAGCTGGCGCAGGATCCAGACCACGGCCCAGGCCATCAGCCCGAAGGACACCCCGAACACCACCGGCTTGCGCCAGGACACCGGCCCCCACCAGGGCGCGAAGTCGACGAGCGCCACCGCGCCGTGCACGGCGCCGGACGCCGCCATCGCCGTACCGCACCACCACAGCAGCCGCTGGTAGCGGTCGACGGGCCGCACCGCCCGCCACACCTCGTTCGCGTATCCGCCCGGCACGTTCATGCCCGCCCCCGTCGTCTCCCCGTCCGCATGCCGACGGTAGGACGGTGTCCGGCCCGGGGCGTCCCCCCGCCGGGGTACCCCCACGGGGGTACGCCTCACACGAGGCCGGAGCGGTGGGCGATGGCCACGGCACCGGCCCGGTCGCGGGCCCCGATCTTGTGCAGGATGCGTTTGACGTGGGTCTTCACCGTCGACTCGGCGATGCCCAGCCGGTCGGCGAGTTCGGCGTTGGTCAGCCCGTCGGCGATCAGGCGCAGGATCTCCGTCTCGCGGGAGGTGAGCTGCCGCAGCCGGGCGTCGTCCGGTGGGCCGCCGCGCCGGGTGACGAGCCGGTCCACGAGGGGCCGGGTGACCAGCGGGTCCAGCAGGGTGTGCCCGGCGGCGACGGTACGGACGGCGTCCACGAGCCGTTCCGGCGCGGCGCGTTTGAGCAGGAAGCCGTGCGCTCCCGCGCGCAGTGCCCGCCACACGTACTCGTCGTCGGGGAACGTCGTCAGCACGAGGACGCGGGTCGGGAGTCCGGCGTCCACGATGCGTGCGGTGGCCTCGATGCCGTCGTGGCCGGGCATACGGACGTCCATCAGGACGAGGTCCGGCGCCAGTTCACGGCACAGCTGCACCGCCCGTACGCCGTCGCCCGCCTCGCCTACGACCTCGATGCCGGCGGCTTCGAGCACGACCGCGACGCCGGTGCGCAGCAGGGGGTCGTCGTCGGCGAGCAGCACCCGCAGGGTGGGGTTCACGGCAGCGGCACTCCGACGCTCAGGGTGAACCCGCCGCCGGCGCCCGGCCCGTGCTCGACGTGTCCGCCGAGGGCGGCGGCGCGCTCGCCGATGCCGCGCAGGCCGCGACCGGGACGGTAGTGCGGGGCGGGCCCCTCGCCCTCGTCGGCGATCCGTACGACCAGGGTGTCCGCCCGGCGGCCGACGGTCACCTCGGCGGTGCGGGCGCGTCCGTGCCGCAGCGCGTTGGTGAGGGCCTCCTGCACGATGCGGTGGACCGACGTCCGCAGCTGTGGGGGCAGTTCACGGGCCTCGGGCGCGATGTCCAGCCGGACCTGCATGCCCGCGTCGGCCAGGGGCCGCACCAGCCGGGCGAGGCCGAGGGGGTCGTCCAGGTCGTCGGGATCGTCCTCGGCGCGCAGGACGCCGAGCAGCCGGTCGAGTTCGGTGAGGGCGTCCCGGCCGGTGCGCTCGACGCCGGCCAGCAGCTCACGGGTGCGGTCGGGCCGGGTGTCGAGCACCACCCGGGCGGCGCCCGCCTGGACCAGCATGGCGTTCACGGAGTGCCCGACGACGTCGTGCAGTTCGCGGGCGATCCGCACCCGTTCGGCGAGCACGTCCTCCCGGCGCCGGTCCGCCCTGCGCTCCTCCGCGTCCCGGTTACGGCGCGCGGTGCCGTAACCGGCCGCCCACACCAGCAGCCAGACGAAGACGACGGCGACCGGCACCGAGGCCGGCCGGTCCTCGGGCGCGAACCAGGCCAGCACACCGGGCAGGACGAGCAGGGCGCCGAGCCGGGCCCTGGCCGGGGTGGCGTACAGGCCGACGTAGTACACGCCGATGAGGTTCGCCACCGGCGTCAGCGGGCCCGGTCCCACCCACAGGGCCTCCGCGGCGAGCCCGGCCGTACCGACCGCGTAGGCCGTCAGCGGCAGTCTGCGGTGCACCGCGAGGCCGCCGGCGATCACGAGGGCGAGCGCCAGGGCCGCCCACAGGGGCCCCTCGTCCTCCGGGCGCGGACCGAGCCGTACGGCCGTCATCGCCGCGAACACGACGACGGCCGGCCCGAACTCGCCCGGCCCCTGCGGAAGTCGCACGGCCCACTCCCCCGTCGTCCCTGACAGGGTCTCAGTATCACACCGGCCGGGTGCGTCCCTCCCAGTACGGCTCCCTCAGCCGCCGCTTGTACAGCTTGCCGTTCGGGTCGCGGGGCATCTCGGTGATGAAGTCGATGGACTTGGGGCGCTTGTAGCCGGCGAGGCGGTCGGCGCAGTGGGCCAGGAGGGCGGCGGCGAGGTCGGGACCGGGTTCCTGGCCGGGGGCCGGTTCGACGACCGCCTTGACCTCCTCGCCCCAGTCGTCGTGCGGGATGCCGAAGGCGGCGGCGTCGGCGACGGCGGGGTGGGCGAGCAGCGCGGACTCGATCTCGGCGGGGTAGATGTTGACGCCGCCGGAGATGATCAGGTCGATCTTGCGGTCGCGGAGGAAGAGGTAGCCCTCCTCGTCGAGGACGCCCAGGTCGCCTACGGTGAAGAAGTCGCCGATGCGGTTCTTCCGGGTCTTCGCCTCGTCCTTGTGGTAGGCGAAGCCTCCGGTGGTCATCTTCATGTAGACCGTGCCGAGTTCACCCGGCGGGAGCCGGTTGCCGTCGTCGTCGAAGATCGCCAGCTCGCTGATGGGCCAGGCCTTGCCGACCGTGCCGGGCTTCTTCAGCCAGTCCTCGGCGGTGGCGAAGGCGCCGCCGCCCTCGCTGGCCGCGTAGTACTCCTCGACGCACTCGCCCCACCAGTCGATCATCGCCCGCTTGACGTGGTCCGGGCAGGGCGCGGCGCCGTGGATGGCGTGCCGCATGGACGAGACGTCGTACGCCTGCCGGGTGGCCTCGGGGAGGGCGAGGAGCCGGTGGAACTGGGTGGGGACCATGTGGGTGTGCGTGCAGCCGTGGGTGTCGATCAGCCGCAGCATCTCCTCGGGGGTCCACTTGTCCATGAGGACCAGGCCATGGCCGATGTGCAGCGAGGAGCCCGCGAACTGCAGGACCGCCGTGTGGTACAGCGGCGAGCAGACCAGATGCACGTTGTCGTCGAAGGGGCGGACGCCGAAGAAGCCGAGGAAGCCGCCCAGATACGCCTCCTCGGGGAGTTTCCCGGGCAGCGGGCGCCGGATGCCACGCGGGCGGCCCGTCGTACCGGAGGTGTAGTTCATGACCCAGCCGAGCGTGCGGCCGGTGGGGGCCGACTCCGGTTGTCCGTCGAGGAGTTCGGCGTACGGCCGGAAGCCCTCGGCCGCTCCGACGCCGTACCGGTGGCTGGTGGGCAGGCCGGCCTCGTCGGCGGCGCGGCGGGACTCGTCGGCGAAGCGCTCGTGGGCGATGAGGACCTTGGCACCGGAGTCGGCGACGATCCACGCGATCTCGGGCCCGACCAGGTGGTGGTTGACGGGGACGAGGTAGAAGCCGGCCTGGGTGGCGGCGAGGTAGGCGGTGAAGAACTCGGCGGAGTTGGGGAGGACCACGGCGAAGGCGTCGCCGCGTTCCATGCCGGCCGCGCGCAGTCCGTGCACCAGCCGGTTCGCGGCGGCGTGCAGCCGTCCGGCGGTCCACTCCTCGCCGTCCGGCGCGATCAGGGCCGTACGGTCGGGATCGGCGCTCGCCTGGGCCCAGAAGCCCGCGGGGGGTGTGCCGGTGCTCGTCACTGTCCACTCCTTCCGGCGATGCGGTTGACGCGGTCCACGGCCTGCTCGAAGCCGCGGGTGAGCTCGTCGAAGACCGCCTGCACCGGGCGGACCTCGTTCATCCGGCCGACGATCTGCCCGACGGGCGTGCCGAGCAGCGGGTCGACCTCGTACTTCTGGATGCGGGAGACCGCCTCGGCGACGAGCAGTCCCTGGAGGGGCATGGGGAGGGTGCCGGGGCCGTGCGGGTCGTCCCAGGCGTCGGTCCACTCGGTGCGCAGCTGGCGGGCGGGTTTGCCGGTGAGGGCGCGGGAGCGGACCGTGTCGCCGGAGCCGGCCGCGAGGAGTTTGCGGGTGAGGGCGGGCGAGTGCAGGTCGGCCTCGGCGGTGGTCAGCCAGAGGGAGCCGAGCCAGACGCCCTGGGCGCCGAGCGCGAGGGCGGCGGCGATCTGGCGTCCGCTGCCGATGCCTCCAGCGGCGAGGACGGGCAGCGGGTCGACGGCGTCCACGATCTCCGGGGTGAGGATCATGGAGGCGATGTCCCCGGTGTGTCCGCCGGCCTCGTAGCCCTGGGCGACGACGATGTCGATGCCCGCCTCCTGATGCTTGCGGGCGTGCCGGGCGCTCCCGGCGAGCGCGGCGACCAGCACGTTCTGCTCGTGGGCGCGGGTGACGACGTCGGCGGGCGGGGAGCCGAGGGCGTTGGCGAGCAGCCGGATCGGGTAGTCGAAGGCGACGTCGAGCTGGCTGCGGGCGACCTGCTCCATCCAGCCGGTGATCCGCCAGCCGGACGCCTCGCCCTCGGCCAGCTCGGGGACGCCGTACTTGGCGAGGGCGTCCCGGACGAACTGCCGGTGGCTCTCGGGGATCATCGCCTCGACGTCGGCCTCCGTGACACCCTCCACCTTCTTGGCGGGCATGACGACGTCGAGCCCGTACGGCCGTCCGTCGACGTGCGCCTCGATCCAGTCCAGGTCGCGTTTGAGGTCGTCGGGGGCGGTGTAGCGGACCGCGCCGAGCACGCCGAAGCCGCCCGCGCGGCTGATGGCCGCGGCGACGGCGGGGAACGGCGTGAAGCCGAAGACGGCGTGCTCGACTCCCAGGTGATTGCTCAGCTCCGTCTGCATGGGCGCAGGATGCCGCAGCGGACCGGCCGACGGAAGAGCTTTTCTGATAGACCGTCAGATTTATGGGTGGCGGCGGGCTTTACCGGTCGGCCTCCAGGACCGCCATCGCCGCGTTGTGCCCCGGCACTCCGCTCACCCCTCCCCCACGGACCGCGCCCGCGCCGCACAGCAGGACGTTGGCGTGCGGGGTCTCCACGCCCCAGCGGCCGGTGCCCTCGTCCGCGTACGGCCAGGACAGGTCGCGATGGAAGATGTTGCCGCCGGGCAGCCCGAGGTCGCGTTCCAGGTCGAGCGGGGTCTTCGCCTCGATGCAGGGGCGCCCGTCGGCGTCCGGGGCAAGACAGTCGGCGAGCGGTTCGGCGAGGTGGGCGTCGAGCTGGGCGAGGGTGGCCTTGAGGAGTTCCTCGCGCACGGCGTCGTTGTCGCGGGCGAACAGCCGGGCCGGGGTGTGCAGGCCGAACAGGGTCAGGGTCTGGTAGCCCTGTGCGACCAGATCGGGGCCGAGGATCGACGGGTCGGTCAGGGAGTGGCAGTAGATCTCGGACGGCGGGGCGGTGGGCAGCTCCCCGGCGGCGGCCTCGGCGTGGGCGGTGGCGAGCTGCTCGTACCCCTCGGCGATGTGGAAGGTTCCGGCGAACGCCTCGCGCGGGTCGACGGAGCCGTCCCGTAGCCGGGGCAGCCGCTTGAGCAGCATGTTCACCTTGAGCTGGGCACCCTCGGCGGGGGCGGGCGGCGTGTCGCCGGTGAGCGCGGCGAGGGCCTGCGGGGAGGCGCCCACCAGGACGTGCCGGGCGGTGGTGACGCCCTCGCCGTCGGCGGTGCGCCAGGTGACCTCGGCGCTACGGCCGTCGGTGGCGATACGGACGGCCTCGTGACCGGTGGCGATGACAGCGCCCGCGTCGCGTGCGGCGGCGGCCAGGGCGTCGGTGAGGGCGCCCATGCCGCCGACGGGCACGTCCCAGGCTCCGGTGCCGCCGCCGATGACGTGGTAGAGGAAGCAGCGGTTCTGCTTGAGGGAAGGGTCGTGGGCGTCGGCGAAGGTGCCGATGAGGGCGTCGGTGAGGACCACGCCCCGTACGAGGTCGTCGGTGAAGTTCGCCTCCACGCCGACCCCGATCGGCTCCTCGAACAGCGTGCGCCAGGCCTCCTCGTCGTCGACGCGGCGGCGCAGCTCGTCCCGGGTGGGCAGGGGTTCGGTGAGCGTGGGGAAGACCCGCTGGGCGACCCGCCCGGTCATGCCGTAGAAGCGCTGCCAGGACGCGTACTCGCGCTCGCCGCCGGTCAGCCGCGCGAAGGCCTCCCGGGTGCGGTCCTCTCCGCCGCCCACGAGAAGTCCCGTGGGCCGTCCGCCGCGCTCGACGGGGGTGTACGAGGAGATGGTGCGCCCTTGGACGCGGAAGCGCAGGCCGAGGTCCTTCACGATCTTCTGCGGGAGCAGGCTGACCAGGTAGGAGTAGCGCGACAGCCGGGCGTCGACGCCGGTGAAGGGGCGGGTGGAGACGGCGGCGCCGCCGGTGTCGCCGAGCCGTTCCAGCACCAGCACGGACCGTCCGGCCCGGGCCAGGTAGGCGGCGGCGACCAGGCCGTTGTGTCCGCCGCCGACGACTACGGCGTCGTAGGTGTGGTGTCCCTCGTGAGCAGGCATGGTTCTTCGTAACACGATCTACGCCGGGTTGGATACGAGGGGGGATCCCATGGACACCGAGCCGAGCCAGACGGCCGCGCTCCTGGTCAACGAGCGGGGGCAGTACCTGCTGCATCTGCGGGACGCGTACAAGGCGATCTGGGATCCGGGCGCCTGGTCGCTGCCCGGCGGGGCGCGGGAGGGGGACGAGACGCCGGAGGAGGCGGTCGCGCGGGAGCTGATGGAGGAGACCGGACTGGTGATCGAGGGGATGACCCGGTTCACGGTCACCAACGACACCACGGTCTTCCTGGGCCGTTGGGACGGCGACCCGTCACGGATCCCGGTCGGCGAGGGCATCATGTTCGCCTTCTTCGACGCGGCGACGGTCCGGCATCTCGTGATGGCGCCGTGGGCGGCCGAGGTGCTGGCCCTGCATCGGGGCGACGGGAGCGTGCCGGTGCGGCGGGAGGCCCCGCACGTCGTGGGCGTCCATCTCTATCTGGAGCGGGACGGCAAGATCCTGCTGGGGCTGCGCCATCCGGACGCGGCCTTCGCGTCCCTGACCCACCATTTCCTGGCCGGGCACTGCGAACAGGAGTCGGCCGTGGCCTGTCTGGTGCGGGAGGCCAGGGAGGAGGCGGGGCTGGAGATCGACCCGGCGGACGTGGAGCTGGTGCACACCGTCCACATCGACAACGGCTTCCGCCGACGACCCCGGATCCAGCTCGTGTTCCGGGCCCACCACTGGGGCGGCGAACCGCGCCTGCTGGAACCGGACAAGTGCCTCGGCTGGGACTGGTGGCCCCTGGACGCACTCCCGGAGCCGATGGTCGACTACGCACGAGCGGCGATCGCCGGCATCCGGGCCGGCCGCCCGTACACGGAGCTGGGCTGGGAGTGAGCCGGGCGGGGGCGCGGCTGCCGTGAGGAGAGCCGGGCTGGGAGTGAGCCGGCGTGAGGCTCCTCCGCCGACGGGCGAGGCAGGCCGGCACTGAGCCGGGCATAAGGCTCGTCCGCCGACTTGAGAGCTGCGCTGGGAGTGAGCCGGGGGTGGGGCGTCGTCGCGGACTGGGAAGGCGGGCTCGCGACGAGCCGCGTGTGGGCCGTTGCCGTCAAGAGAAGCGGGCTCGCGCTGAGGCGGGACCAGGGCGTCGTCGTGAGGTGGTGTGTCCGCTCACGCGCCGCCCGGCGCCCGCCTCTCCCGGAGTGCCGCCACCCTGCGGTACAGGGCCACCGCGTCCCGGCCGCGGCCGAGGCGTTCCAGGCAGTGGGCCTCCTCGCCGCGGATCGCGAGGGTGTCGGGGTGGCCGGCGCCCAGGAGGCGCTCGCGGGTGGCGGCCACCCGGCGGTACTCCGTCAGGGCGTCGGCCCAGCGGCCCAGCCAGCCCAGGCAGACGGCCACCTCGCGCCGGCTGACCAGGGTGTCCGGGTGGTCGGCGCCGAGGACGCGCTCGCGGATCGCGCAGACGTCGCGGGACTCCGCTAGGGCCTCCTCCCAGTGGCCGAGGCGGCCCAGGTTGACGCCGAGGCCGTGCCGGGCGCGCAGGGTCTCGGGGTGGGCGTCGCCGTGCACCCGGGTGCGGTCGTCGACGAGGCCCCGGTAGAGCCGGAGCGCCTCGGTGCTGCGGCCGAGGCGGCCCAGGCTGATGCCGGTCTCGTAGCGGGCGGCGAGGGTGTCGGGGTGGTCGGGGCCGAGTGCTCGGGCGCGGGCGTCGGCGACCTCGCGGTAGGTCTGGAGCGCTTCCGCCCAGCGGCCCGACTGACCGAGCACATAGGCCACTTCGTAGCGGGTGAGGAGGGTGTCCGGGTGGTCCGCGCCCAGGACGCGGGCCCGCGCGGCGGCCACCTCGCACGCCATGCGGTACGACTCCTCCAGCCGGCCGAGCCTGCTCAGGTTGAAGGCGAGGTTGTGGCGGCAGCGCAGGGTGTCGGGGTGGTCGGGGCCCGCCGTGCGCTCCCGTGCGGCGAGGACCGAGGTGTAGAGCTGATGGGCGTCCAGGTGCCGGCCCAGCAGGCCGAGCGCGTAGGCCGTCTCCTGGCGGGTGGCGAGGGTGTCGGGATGGTCGGCGCCCAGGATCAGGGTGCGGGCGGCGGCCACCTGCTGGTATTCACGGACGGCGTCGGCGGCCCGGCCGGTGCGGCTGAGCGTGACGGCGACCTCGTAGCGGCTGGCGAGCGTGTCGGGATGGTCGGGGCCGAGCAGGTGGGCGCGTTCGGCGGCGACCGCGCGGTGCACCTCCCCGGCCTCGGTCCAGCGGCCGAGCCGGCCGAGGCTGAGACCGGCGGTGTGGCGCGCGGCGAGCACGGCGAGCGTGTGCGGGGACGGGGCGTCCGGCTCGGGCGGCGCCTGCACCGTGCCGAGGGCCGGGCGGGGGATCCACTCCCCGGTCAGGGCCGCTGCGGCGTCCGGGCGCGCCGGGAGCAGTGAGGCGCCGGTCGCCCGGTGGCCGGTGGTCATACCGCGGGTCCAGCCCGGCAGCGGCGCCCCCACGGGCGGCCCGGCGAGCTCGGGGCCGTTGGTCTCCGGCCCGGCGAGCTCCAGGCCGATGGTCTCCGGCCCGGCGCACTCGGGCCGCAGGGGGCCGAGGGGTTCGGCCGGGCGGGTGACGAGGGTGGGGACGTACGGCGGTGTGGTACGGCCCTCGGTGATCCTGCGGCCCAGCTCGCTCGCGTCGTGCGGGCGTTGTCCGGGCCGTTTGGCGAGCAGGTCGAGGATGATCCGGTCGAGGTAGTCGGGCAGGTCCCGGCGCTGTTCGCGGGCCGGCCGGGGCGGGGTGTCGCGGTGGCCGATCAGGATCGCCCAGGGGTCGCCGAGGTCGAACGGCGGTGCCCCGGTGGCGAGTTCGTACAGGACACAGCCCAGCGAGTACAGATCGCTGCGCCGGTCGACCTCGTCGCCGCCGATCTGTTCCGGGGACATGTAGTGCGGGGTGCCCAGGGCGATGCCGGTGCCGGTGAGTTTGGCGGTGACGCCGATGTCGTGGCCGAGGCGGGCGATGCCGAAGTCGCAGATCTTCACGGTGCCGTCGGTGAGGCGCACGATGTTCGCCGGTTTGAGGTCGCGGTGCACGATGCCCTGCCGGTGGGTGTAGGCGAGGGCGGCGGCGACCTGTTCGGCGATGTCCACGACGTCCGGGACGGGCAGGGGCCGGCGCTCGTTGTCGTCGAGCAGCCGGCACAGGTTGCGGCCGTCCAGGAGCTCCATGACGAGGAAGAGCACGCCCTCGGACTCGCCGAAGTCGTGGACGACGGTGATCCCGCGGTGCTGGAGCCCCGCGGCCACCCGGGCCTCACGGCGGAACCGCTCGCGCAGCACCCGTGAGAAGGCCGGATCGTGGTGCGGGCCGGGCGGCTTGAGGCACTTCACGGCGACCAGCCGGCCCAGCGACTCGTCGCGCGAGCGCCACACCTCCCCCATGCCGCCGCGCCCGATGAGTTCCAGCAGCCGGTAACGGCCCTGGATCAGCCTGCTCTCCGTCATGGTGAACCGCCGCCCCCGTACTGTCCGGCCCCGCCCGGCCCGTCCAGTATGGCGTCCTATAGCGGGACTTTGTACGGTGCAGGACGGGTCTGCGGGCCGAGTCTCGCCATGGCCCGCAGGATGTGTTTGGGCGGGAGCTGCCAGCGCAGACGTGCGGGGATGCAGCGCAACAGGGCACCCGTGGCGCGCAGTTCCCGGGTGACGGTGGCGGGTCGTGGCCCGGGTCTGCCGTACAACTCGTGGGCGTACGGCGGCAGAGAGGCGTACGCGAGATGCGCCACGCGCCGCCACAGCAGTGCGCGCGCCGGGACGAGCAGGGGGTGGGTGGGCGGGCTGCGCAGGAAGTCGTCCACGGCCATGGCGTCGGCTCCGGCGGCGAGTTCGGGCCGTACCTTCTCGAAGTAGGCGGCCATCTCCGCCCGGTCGGCGGGCACGTCGAGGGGATCGAGGCCCACCAGCCGGGCGCTGACCCGGTGTTCGCGGACGTACCGGTCGGCGGCGGCGTCGGTGAGGGGGTAGCCGGAGCGGCGCAGGACGTGCAGATAGGAGTCGATCTCGGCGCAGTGCACCCACAGCAGCAGCTCGGGTTCGTCGACCGGGTAGCGCTCGCCGGTGTGAACAGCCCCGGATCACCCGTCACTCCCGCACCTCGTCCTCCTGCGGCTACGTCCCACAGGGCATCCCCGACCACGACGTCACCCCTGGATCGTTCCCGGAACGCCGCCGGGCCATGCGTTCGAAGGCGGGTGCGCGATCCGCTGTTCTTTGGCGAAGCCTGGTCAGTACCGACCGCCGTACCGGGGTGCGCCGAACCGTCGGCGGCGAAACGGGGTGTCAACTGCTCTCACGCGCTCTTGGTGAACTTGCCCTTCCAGGCGATGTCGAGAGCTTGCAGGAACGCCTCGACCGGCTGTGCGCCGGACACCGCGTACTGACCGTCGAAGACGAAGAACGGGACTCCGGTGACGCCGAGTTGCCCGGCGTGCCGTATATCGGCGTCCACCTCGGCGTCGAACGCGCCGCGGTCCAAGGCATCGCGGGCGGCACTCGGGTCGAGGCCGATCTCAGCGGCCAGGCCGGCGAGGACATCGTGGTCGCCGACGTTGAGTCCGTCGGTGAAGTAGGCGCGGAAGAGCCGCTGGACCATGTCGTGCTGACGGTCCTGGCTCTCGGCGAAGTGGATCAGCCGGTGGGCTGCGCGGGTGTTGGTCGCGATGGCGGAGTCGAGCCGGAACTCCAGCCCGATCTGCGCCGCGCGGGCGGCGACCTGGGCATTCATCGCCTTGGCCTGCGCCTTGGGGAAACCGCGCTCCTTCGAAAGGAGTTCGTTGAGGTCGACGGCGTGGTCGGTCGGCAGATGCGGCATCAGCTGGAAGCTGCGGTAGCGGATCTCGACGTCGGAACCGTGCGGAGACTTCTCCAGGGCCTGCGCGAGCAGAGTGTCGCCGATGTAGCAGAACGGGCACATGATGTCGCTCCACACATCGACGACGAGCCGGCCGTCCGGGTGCTGGCTCGCGCTCATCAGGAGCACTCCCCGTCCACCGTGCAGACGCCGGGGGACTCGTCCGACACGATCGTCACGAGTGCGGGACGCACCCCGGCCGCCTCGATCCGGTCGCCTGGACCGGGTATGCGCCGGGCGCCCGTGTCATCCGCCTGCGCGGAGACGGTGCTTTGCGTTGATGTCATGTTCGGTATGCCTCTTTCCGAAGAGTGCTACGCGGCGGTCTGCGGGGTCAGCGTCTCGGGGTGGAACTGCTCGACGCGGTCCCGCTTCACATACATGTCCCAGTAGTGGGCGGCGAGTTCGTCCGGGTCGACGACCGGGAACCGGGCGCTGTCGGCCGCCTCGGCATCGACCTGGGCCGCGGCGGCCTCGCCCATCTCGCTGCCGGTGATCGAGGCCCCGATGGTGAGGGTGCCGGCGTAGACCCCCTTGTCGGCCAGTTCGGCGTTGAGGGAGTACAGGTAGTTGCGGGCGGCGGCCATCACCGGGCCCACACCGCTGAGGTGCGGGAACGGCTGCGCCGCCGAATAGCCGTGGGTCAGCAGGAAGGCGCCGTCGCCGCGCTCGGTCCACTCCGGCAGCACGGCCTGAACGACCTCGACCGGAGTGAGCAGCAGCAGCGGCAGCAGGCCCTCCAGTGTCGCCGCGTTCACCTGAGCCGCCGGGGTGAAGCCCTGGTCGCCACTGATCGGCCCGTATTCGACGACATCGATCCGGCCGAAGCGACCCCGGACCGCCTCGACGAGGGCGGACGCCTCCGTGGGCCTCGACAGGTCCGCGGAAAAAGCGGCCGCCTCGATGCCCTCGGCGGCGAGCTTCTCGACGAGGGCCTCCAGCCGCTCCTTGCGCCGGGCCACCAGGGCCACCCGGAACCCCTCCCGCCCGAAGCGACGGGCCACGGACACACCGAGACCGGTACCGGCGCCGAAGACGGCGATCACTTTGGACATGGAGCGCTCCTTGCCGGGAGATCTTGACCCATGGGTCAACTTGCGCTCTCGACAGTAGCATGCATTTTGACGGAGGCCTCAAGTTACTGTCGGGCGGGCCGCTCGCAGCCGAGGTCAGCCCGGGAGCACCGTGACGGGCGTGGTCATGGTGCGGGTGTGGTCGACGATGCGCTCGTCTCCTTGCAGGGTCGCTCGGACGGGGACGCCGGGGTCACCCGCCGACTGGGCGACGGTGAGTGCGAGGTCACCGGGCTCGACACGCCGGCGCAGGTCCCTCCCGGTGAAGCTGGTCATGTCCGCGTGCACCCGGAACTCGATGACACGGGTTTCACCGGCGGCGAGGTCGACGCGGGCGAACCCGATGAGCTGACGGACGGGGCGGGTCACCGAGGCGACCGGGTCGGTGAGGTAGAGCTGGGGGACGCAGGTGCCTGCCCGGTCGCCGGTGTTGGACACCCTCGCCCGTACCGTGATCGTCGCGTCGACGGGCACAGCGGCGCCGTCGACGGATACGGCGTCGATCTCGAAGGTCGTGTACGACAGGCCGTGCCCGAACGGAAAGGCGGGCGTGGGGTCGATGTTGCTCACGCCGTCGCTCTTGAGCGCCAGCGGAGGCGCGAGGTACGTGCCCGGCTGGCCCGCCTCGTCGCCCGGGATCTGGACGGGGAGGCGCCCGGAGGGGTTGATCCGCCCGGAGAGAACGCCGGCGACGGCCCCCGCGCCTTCCTCTCCGGGGAAGAAAGCCTGCAGGGCGGCGTCGGCTCGCCGTGCCTGTCGCCCGACCGCGTAAGGGCGGCCGGAGAGGACGACGAGGACGGCTCGGTCAGCCGCCTCGAGGACGGCGTCCACCAGTTCTTCCTGCACTCCCGGGAGCGTCAGTGCGCCGACGTCGCAGCCCTCGCCGGAGGTCCCCTCGCCGAACATGCCGGAGCGGTCACCGACGACGAGGACCGTCACGTCGGCCGCCGACGCCGCAGCGACCGCGGCGGCGATGCCACTGCGGTCGTCCCCGGTGACCGGGCAGCCGACCTCATGGCGTACGTCGGTGTCGGGGAACTCCCGCCGAAGGGCGTCGAGCACGGTGGGCGCGTCGATACCCAAGGAGGTGTCGGGGTGGTGGGGCAGGACGTGATTGGGGAACGAGTAGCAGCCGAACAGGCATCGGACGTCGTCGGCGACGGGGCCGATCACGGCGATGGAGCGTGCGCCGGCGAGTGGCAGCAGGTCGGAGTGGTTGTCGAGCAGGACGACGGACTCCTCGGCCAGTGCGCGGGCGACAGTGCGGTTGCGGGGCGAGTCGAAGTCCGCCGGGACGGTGTACCGCCCGGGGGTCCAGTCGGGGTCGAGCAGGCCGAGTTCGGCCTTCTGCGTCAGTACCCGCAGCACCGCCCGGTCGAGAAGGCCGGCAAGGACGCCGTCGTCCAGGAGCGCTTTGCCGTAGGCGGTGGTGTGCGGCAGTTCGACGTCGATCCCGGCCTGGAGAGCCGAGCGGGCCGCGTCGGGGACGTCGGCCGCGACGTGGTGCAGGGAGGCGAGGAACGCGATCGCCCAGTAGTCGGACACCACCGTGCCCTCGAAACCCCACGTGTCGCGCAGCAGCCCGGTCAGAAGCTCCTCGTTGGCGCCACAGGGCACTCCGTCGATGTCGTTGTACGCGTTCATCACCGAGCCGACGCGACCGTGCACCACCGCCTTCTCGAACGGGACGAGGATCAGGTCCGCGAGTTCGCGGGGACCGACGGCGGCGGGGGCGTGGTTGCGGGCGGCCCGGGAGGCGGAGTAGCCGGCGAAGTGCTTCAGCGTGGCGATGACACCGGCCGACTGCAGACCCTGCACGTAGGCCAGGCCGAGTTCCGAGACCAGGTACGGATCCTCGCCCAGGGTCTCCTCCACCCGGCCCCATCGGTAGTCCCGTACCACGTCCAGGACGGGGGCGAGGCCCTGGTGGACGCCGACAGCCGCCATGTCCGAGCCGATGGCCGCCGCCATGCGGTGGACGAGGCCGGGGTTCCAGGTGGCGGCCCATGCGAGCGGCGTGGGGTAGACCGTGGCCTGCCAGGCGTTGAGTCCCGTCAGACACTCCTCGTGGGCGATGGCCGGGATGCCGAAGCGGTTGGCCGCCGTCACCCGCTCCTGGAACTCCGCCAGGCGCGTGCGGCCCGCCTCGGGGTCGACCGGGGCCGTGCCGAACACCCGGGTCAGATGACCGAGACCGTCGACGATCGCTTCTTCGAAGGTCTCGGCGCCGCGGAAGGTGTCCTGCATCGGGGCCACGTCTGCGGACGCCTCGTGGCCGGGCCACGTACTGCCGAGTTGTGCGATCTTCTCGGCGTCGGTCATGGCGTCGAGGAGGGCCCGCGCGCGGACGGACGCCGGCAGGGCGGGATCGTTCCACGGCCCGGTTGTCGGGCGCTCGTCGCTGATCGTCAAGGTGGCATCCGTTTCTGTTGCGGGCGCGCGCGAGCCGCGCGGGTGATCGGGAGAAGTCGAAGAAGCCCTGCCGTCCAGGGCGGGAAGTCGGGCCCGGACACCGGTCCGGCGGTCGAGGGCAGGCGGACGCGCCGGACAGCGCCAAGGGGAGGTGGGTGATCGGCGCATGCCGGCGCCCGGGCCCCGCATCGGGTGGCGTCCCGCCTCGGCGGACCCGGCAGGACGCCCGTACCGTCATTTCCCGCCGGCGCCCATCAGGCCCGCGACCAGAGCGCGTCGGGCGAAGAGGTAGACGACGAGGATGGGGAAGGCGGACATCAGGACCGCGGCCAGCAGGGCCGGGACGTCGGCGCCGTACTCGGAGACGAAGTTGTACAGGCCCAGCGTCACCAGCTTGGTGTCGTTCGACTGGGTCATGATCAGCGGGAACAGGAAGCCGTTCCACGCCTGCAGGGCGGTGAACACAGCCGTGGTCGAGATGGCGGACTTCGACATCGGGACGACCAGTGTGAGAAGGGTGCGGGCCGGGCTCGCGCCGTCCAGGGCCATCGCCTCGTACAGTTCGCCGGAGATGTCCCGCATCCCGCCGCTGAGGACCAGCACGCTCACCGGCAGCGCGAACGCGGCGGTGGGCAGGATGATCCCCCACAGGGTGTCGTAGAAGCCGAGGTCGTTGACGATCAGGAACAGGGGGATGATCACTGCCTGGGAGGGGATCGCCAGACCCAGGAGAAACAGGCGGAACACACCCCTGCTGAGCCGGCCCCGGCCGCGTACGACGGCGTAGCTGACCGGGATCGCCAATGCGAGCACTATGGCGACGGTGGCCGCCGCCACGACGACGGTGTTCCAGATGTACTGCGGGAAGCCGCTGTCCAGGACCGTGCGGAAGTTCTCGAGTGTCACCGCGGACGGGATCGAGACCGGGCCCTTGTCGGTGTACGTCGTCTGCGGTTGCACCGCCGTGTTCACCAGCGCGTACAGCGGGACGCCGATGATCAGGAGCCAGACGAATGCGGCAACGCCGGCCGCGTAGTTGGGGCGCGTTCTCACAGCCCCTCCAGGGTGCTCGTCATCTTGTCGTAGCCGCTCAGCTTGGTGAGGAGGACCGAGGCAGCGGTGGCGAGCAGGAGCAGGAAGCTCGCGATGGCGCTGGCGTAGCCGTAGTCGTAGGTCCGGAAGGCGCTCTGGTACATCGAGAACGGCAGGATCGAGGTGTCGGTGCCGGGGCCGCCGTTGGTCAGCAGCAGGACGATGTCGAAGGCCGTGAGACCGCCGACGACCATGAAGATGCTCGAGGTGATCATCGTGTTGCGCAGTTGCGGCAGCGTGATGTGGAAGAACTGCCGCACCCTCCCCGCGCCGTCGATCGCGGCCGCCTGGTACAGCGTCTGCGGGACGGCTCGGGCGGCACCCTGGTAGAGCAGGCTGTGGAAGGGAACGAACTGCCAGCTGGTCACGAGGACCAGGCAGACGATCGCGCCTGTCTGTGTGCCGAGGGGGTTGGTGTCGCCCGGGAAGAGCCGGCCGAGTGTCGAGGGCAGGCCGAAGTTCGGGTCCAGCAGTTGGCGCCACATGATGGCCGTGGCCGCCGTGGACAGCAGCAGCGGCAGGAAGAAGATCGCGGACAGGACTGCGCGGTTGCGCTGGTAACCGGCCGACCACACGCCGAGCAGGATGCTGATCGGCGCCTGGACCGCGATGTTCCCGACCAGCAGGACCCCCGTCACCGCTGTGGACTGCCAGACCTGGCTGTCGCCGAAGAACCGCGACCAGTTCTCCGCGCCCGTGAACTGCGGGGTGCTCAGCCCGTCCCAGTGGGTGAAGGAGAGGTAGAGCACGCCCGCCATCGGCGCGATGGCGAAGACGACGAAGAACAGCAGCCCGGGCACCGCCCAGGCCACGCCGGGCCGCTCCAGGGTGGGCGGAGTGGCCCGGTCACGTACCCGGTGCCTGCGCAGGGGCCGCGAAGTCGTTGCGGAGACCACGTGGACTTGCCTTCCTTACTTCTTGATCGCCAGGACCGCGCCGACGAACTGCTCCGGCGAGCTCTGTCCGTTGAACAGCTTCTGGATCTCGGTCAGCAGCGGGGTACCGAGCGTGAGGCCGAGGGCCTGGTCCCAGGACTGGGTGAAGGCCGGAGCCTTCTCCACGAGGTCGTACTGGAACTTCGCGTACGCCGGGTCGGGCGCCTTGGCGAGCAGCTTCTCGGCATTGACGGTGACCGGCACCTCGCCCTTCTCTATCAGCCCCTGGACGTAGGCGTCGCTGTAGGCGGTCTTGAGGAACTCGGCCGCGGTGTCCTTGGCGGCGGCGGTGGTCACCGAGATGTAGTTGGTGGGGTTGCCGACGACGTTGCCGGTGTCGCCCTTGCCGCCCTCGACGCTCGGGAAGGGCACGTACCCCAGGTCGTTCTTCGCGAAGTCGGGGGCCTCGCTCTGCTGGGTCGCGTACTCCCACGAGCCCATCAGGACCATCGCCGCCTTGCCCTTGTTGAGCAGGGTCGAGGTACCGCCGGGGCCGTAGTTCACCGAACCGAAGTTCTTGCCGAAGGCGCCGCTGTCCACCAGTTCCTTGATCATCTGTGCGGTCCTGAGGACGGCCGGGTCCTTCCACTGCGACCAGTCGCCGTTCTGGATCCTCTCGAAGAGCACCGGACCCGCGAGACGGTCGACGAGGTACTCGACCCACATCAGCTCGGTCCAGGAGGAGCTGGCGCTGCCCGCGAGCGCGAACGGTGTGATGCCCTTCTTCTTGAACACCTTCACCAGGTCGGTCAGCTCGGCGTAGGTCTTGGGGGGCTCGACGCCGGCGTCGGCGAAGACCTTCTTGTTGTAGAAGAGGAACACGGGCTGCGTGCCACGGCACGGGATGCCGACCAGCTTGTCGTCGACCTTGCCGGCGGCCAGTGCGGAGGGCAGGAAATGCGTCCCCAGCATTCCGTCGAGCTCCACGAGCTTGCCCGCCTTGACGTAGTCGTCGAGGCTGCCGCCACCCCAGCTGAAGAACATCCCGGGCATCTTCGAGGAGCCCATCCCGGTACGGAGCTTGTCCTTGTAACCGTCCGAGGCGATCACGGTCAGGGTGACCTTGCCCTTGCCGGCGGAGTTGAAGGTGTCCACCGCCGCCTTCTGGACCGAGTTGGTCGGGTCCTGCAGCGTCCAGAAGTCCACGGTCCCCGTGGGCGAGGAGGTGGAACTGCCGGACGAGCCGCAGCCGGCCACGGTGACGCTCACCGTGGCAGCCGCCGTGGCACCGAGGAACCACCGTCGGGACACTCTGTTCATCGTTGAACACCTTTCGATTCGGCAGGATCCCCGTCGCGGGTGAGCTGCACCCGGCAGGCCGTCCCGGGCCCGTCCGCGCGGAGGGATGTGAGTCGATGGCCATGACCGTCAGGTGCTGTCGCGCAAGGGTTGCGTACCGTTGCTCCTGCGGTTGCTCTGGCGTCGGTCACGCTAAGCGGCGGGATTCGGCCACGGCAATATCGGAGGGGAATCAGTTCCGAAAGACTTTCGCGTCCGGAGGGCTCGGGAAATCGAGGGCTTGCGGAATGGGGTTCAGGCACGCCCGCGCTGGTCGGTTTCGGGCGGCGTTTCGGGCGGGGCAGTGGACATGCGCACGACCAGTTCGGTGGCGAATTCCCTGCGCCTCGTCGCGAGGGGCCTGCCCTCGGCCAGGTGCAGCAGGACGCGTGTGGCCTCCTGGCCGAGCTCCCGGAACGGCTGTCTCACGGCGCTGAGTGGGGGTGATGCCATCGCGGCCACCTGGGTGTCGTCGAACGACATGATCGAAAGCTCGCGCGGCACGGCGATGCCGAGCTGCCGGGCGGCCTCCAGCGCGCCGAGTGCCTGGGCGTCACTCGCGGCGAAGAGGGCCGTCGGCCTTTCGCTCCGGTCCAGTACCTGACGGGCCGCGCGCAGGGCCTCTCCGTGGTCGAAGTCGGTCGACCGGACGAGCGCGGGATCGTAGGGAATCCCTGCCTCGGCCAGGGCGGCCCGGTAGCCGTGCAGGCGCGCGGCCCCGGCCAGTGAACTCGAACGGCCGGCCAGCAAGCCGATCCGGCGGTGACCGAGGTCGATCAGGTGCTGGACGGCGGTCGTCGCGCCGTGCCAGTTCGTCACCCCGATGCTCGGGATGGCTGCGGACGGTGCGTTCAGGGGATCGAGGAGCACCACGGGCAGCCGCTGGTCCAGGATGCGGCGCTGGTCCCGCTCGGCGAGAGCGGAGATGACGATGACGACCCCCGCGGCGTCCAGCTCCACGGACCTCTGAAGCCACTGGGCTATCGGGCGCCGGCTCGTCGTACCGACGATCGTGTGGACGCCCGCCTCGGCCGCCGCCTCCACGATGCCCCGGACCACTTCCAGGGTGTAGGGGCCGGCCAGGTCCCGGAAGACGGCCAGGATCCGCCGCGGCCGGCGGGCGTCGCTCTCCCCTGCCCTGACATAGCCGCGTTCGACCAGCAGCGCCTCGATCCTGACCCGCGTCGCCTCGGACACGTCGCGCCGCCGGTGGACGACCTTCGAAACGGTCGCGAGCGAGACACCGGCCTCGTCGGCTATCGATGTCAGAAGCCCGTACTGGGCGTTCCGGCGCGACCTGGCTGGACCAGTCACTTCGGCGTGTACCTTCCTCTCGCGTCCGACGACCGTGCGCTGAGCGAAAGTACACGCCCATTCGATCAAGGAAGGCCGCGAAAAAGCCCCGAAATCCCCTTCCACCTGCGAAGACTCAACGACGCTCGCCTTTACGAAAGTCTTTCGCCAGGTGAGCGGCCACTCCTTGTAGGCTCCCCGCAGCCTGTTCGAGCCGCTCAGGCGCGTCACTTTCGGGAGGCCCGGAATGCCGGTGCACAGCATCCACGACACCCGACCCGCCGACCGCTGGGAGGACGCCTTCCTCTCCGGTAACGGCGAGGTCGGGGTCATGGTGTTCGGGCATCCCCACCGGGAGAGGATCGTTCACAATCACCACCGTTACGTCCTTCCCAACGAGTCCCTCGGAATGCGACCGCCGGCCGTCGCCGACCGCCTGGAGCACGTCCGCGATCTGCTCCTCGCCGGGGAACGGGAGCGGGCCCAGCGCGCGTTCTCCGACGGCAGGGCGCTGGCCTGGACCCAGCCGTTCCACCCAGGGCATGTGCTCCACCTGGACGCCCAGGCCGTGGAAGGCCCTGTGCGGGGCTACCGGCGGGTCACGGACTTCACCACCGGCGAGGTGAGTGTCACCTGGTCGGACGGGGAGCGGGACTGGGCGCGGCGTGCGTTCGTCTCACGGACCGATGCCGTCGCGGTCGTCGAGATCACCGGTCCCCGACTCGCCCTGTCCATACGGCTCTCCGGAGAGCTGCCCGGCAGACCTTCCGAAGTCACCCTCTCGACGTCCGCGCATGCCGCCGGGGACGCGGAGGCGTCGCTCGCCATCGTGGGGGTGTACCCGCCGGGGCCCGGTGCTGCGGGATTCGCAGGCGTGTCCCGGGTCGTGATCAGCGGCGGCCGGATCACGGTGGAGGGGGACGTGGCCCGTGTCGAGGGAGCGGCACGCGTCGTGGTGCTGACCCGGATGGACCGGTCAGCGCCCCTTCCCCGCGTCGAGGCGCTCCTCGCACACCTGGCCGAGCTGCCTGCCGACTACGACGCGTTGCTCGCCCGCCATGCGCCCGTCCACGGCGAGCTGTACAACCGTGCCGAACTCGACCTGGGCGTGCCCGCCGGCGACCGTGGCCTCCCCGTGGGCGAGCTGACCGCCCGCGCCGATGCCGAGTCGTTGGACGGCGCGCTGGTCGAGGCCCTGTTCCACTCCGGCCGCTACCTGCTGCTCAGCTCCAGCGGGGTGCTCCCGCCCAGGCTGACCGGACTGTGGCTCGGTGCATGGGGCGCCGCCTGGTCCGGCGACTACACCACCGACGCCAACATCAACCTCCAGATGGCCGGAGCGGTCCTCACCGGCATGCCCGAACTCATCAAGCCGTACGCCGCGCTGATCGGTGGGCAGATCGACGACTGGCGCACCAACGCCCGCACGGTCTACGGCACCCGCGGTCTCCTCGCCCCCAGCCGGACCGACGGAGAGCACGGGCTGCTGTTCCACCTCGACGACGACTGGCCCTGGGCGATGTGGGTGGCCGGCGCGGACTGGCTGCTGTTCCCGCTGTACGAGTACTGGCAGGCGACCGGTGACGAGGACTTCCTCTCCGACACGCTCGCCCCATGGCTCGTCGAAGCCGCCGTCTTCTTCGAGGACTTCCTCACCCGCGAGGACGCCGACGGGCGGGTCGTCCTCGTCCCGTCCTACTCGCCGGAGGTGGGCCCGAAGGACGTCCGGGGCGTGGCCGGGGTGAACGCCACCATGGATGTCGCCGCGGCCTGGCACGCACTGACCACCGCCGCCGAGGTCTGCGCGCACCTCGGCATCGAGCAGACCGCCGTCGGCCGATGGCGCGCGCTGGCGGAGCGGCTGCCGCCGTACCGCGTCGACGGGCGCGGAGCGATCGCCGAGTGGGCGTGGCCGGGACTGGAGATCGCCGACGACCACCGGCACATCAGCCACCTCTACCCGGTGTGGCCCCTGCACGACATCACCCCGGACGGGACCCCAGAGCTGGCCGTGGCCGCACGTGAGGCGCTGTTGCGCCGCGGCGACGAGAACATGTCCGCGCACGGCAGCCTGCACCGCGCCCTCGTCGCCGCGCGCCTGAAGGACGGCGAGACGGCCAGGACGAACGTCCTCAAGATCCTCGGTCGCGCCATGCTCTTCCGGTCGCTGATGACCTCGCACAACCCGAACCTGGAGATCTACAACGCGGACGCCGCACATTGCCTGCCCGCCGTCGTCGTGGAACTGCTGCTGGACTCCCGACCGGGGACCGTCGAACTGCTGCCGGCCCTCCCTCCGGAATGGCGAAGCGGCAGCCTGCGCGGCATCCGCACACGCGCCGGGCTGTGCGTCGACGAGTTGACCTGGGACATCGACAAGGGCGTCGCACGGACCGTCCTCACCTCCCCGCGTGCACGGGAAGTCGTCGTCATGTGCCGACGGGGCACCGATCAGCGGCACACGGTGCGTCTCCAGCCGGACACGCCGGCGACGGTGATCGTGTCACTGGCCTGACGCCGAACGGGAAAGCCGCTCACCGTGCGGTGCTGTCGCGGCGCCAACCGAACGTGGAACAGCGGGGCGCGCGGCCGCGCGCCCCGCTGGTGTGGGACTGGTTTCGGCTCCACCTCTGGGTGGCGTTGCCGAGAGCGGTCCACAGTTGCACCTTCGAGCCGTTGGCGGTCGCCCAGGCGGTGACGTCCATGGCCAGGCCGTTGGAGCGGTTGATGAACGATCCGTCCAGTCGGAACCACCACTTCTGGCTGGTCTTGCCGTTGCAGGTCCAGAGGATCAGCCTGGTGCCCGCGGTGGTGCCGTCGGCTTCCGCGGCGAGGCACTTGCCGGCGACGCGGAGTTCGCCGGCGGTGGTCCGGGTGATGGTCTGGTTCGCGTTCCCCGAGCAGTCCCAGATCTGGACCTGCACACCCGTCTGGCCGCCAGGCACGTCGAGGCAGCGGCCGGAGTTGGCGCCCTTGAGGGTGAAGGTTCCGGCAGTCGGAAGCGGATCCTCGACGAGCTGCCAGTCCTGCGAACCGTCCCCGGTCGACGTCCCCAGGGTGACGGAGCCGCCAGCGGTCGCGCCGGTCATGTACAGGCTGGTGTCGCGGACCGAGCGGAGCTTGTAGTAGCCGTCGGTGGAGGGGACCAGCGTCCACTGCTTGTCGGTGGCTCCGTCGTCGACCCACTGGGCCGGCTTCTGCCCGGCTGTCGCGCTGCCGGTCCAGATGGCGACCGCTCGACCGCCGGCCTTGTTGAGCACGTCCACGTTGCTGCCGTTGGGCGTCAGATGCCAGCGCTGTGTGTCGTCCGAGGAATTGCGGTTCGCCAGGACGAGGTCGGGGACGTCTCCTGTGAGGTTCGCGTCCTGGGTCTTCCCGCCGGCGGGGCTGAGGGCCTGACCGGTCAAGCGGTTGACGAGGGTGTTGTAGGTGCCCTGGGAGCGGCCGAGGTCGACCTCGGCGTAGCGCACGGGCCCCGTGCCCCCGCCGGAGAACCCGGCCTGGAGGATGAGAACGCGTCCCGTGCCCTCGACGTACTGGAGATTGCGGCTGTACCCGGAGGTGATCGGCGTCTGGTATTCCTTCCAGGAGCCACTGCTCAGACCGGACTCGTTGACCCAGACGCCGGCGCTGCCGGCCGCGTTGTAGACGATCCGTCCGTCCGGCATGGGCATGAGCACGGGGCTGCCGCCTGTCGCCGGCGCGCGCCCGCGGGCACGGGCAGCGACGTGATCGCGCCGTCGGTGCCCGCGTAGAGCCTCAGCGGGTCGTCCGCGATCCGGTACCGGACGTTGGCTCCGCCGCCCCAGTACTCGTGGGTCAGCAGCCATTTGCCGTCGGTGGTCGGCGCGATCGTCGTCATGCCGGGGCGGCCGCCGCCGATCTCCGTCTTGCCGTTGTTGTTCACGGTCGTACCCGGAACGTCGACGACCGGCCCGCTCCAGGAGGACGTACTCACGCCGTTCCAGGTCTTGTGCGCGAGGATCTGGCCGCCCGAGTCCGTCGCCGTGTCGTTGTCCGGGTCCAGGGTCGGTACCCCGATGCCGGAGTCGTAGCCGAGGTAGTCGTTCTCGTCGGAGTAGTAGGCGACGAGTCGGCCGCCCCGGGCCTCCAGATACGGCTCCCAGACCGGATCCTTCTGTGCGTCGGTGTTGGCGTTCGAGAGTACCGAGCCGGCCCAGCCCCCTGTGGCGATGATGTTCTGGAAGTTCCAGGTTGTGCCTTGATCCATGCTGGAGTACAGCGCGATCGCCACGTCCTTGCGGTCGCCGTCTCCAGTCGGCGTCCAGTTCGGGTCGGCGGCCTTCCGCTCCTGGTAGTAGTAGTCGTCCCCCGAGACGACGCTCGCGAGCAGCAGCTGGCCCGCGCTCAGGTTTCCGACGTTCTGAGGGAGGACGTAGAAATACGGGTTCGTCCAGTTGCTCGTGTACTTCGCGTACTGAGGATCGCTGGACATATGGGCGGGAGCCTTTACGTCCGACAGTTTCTGCCACGTCGTACCGTCGTCGTCGCTCTTGTAGACGGGCAGCGTCTGCCCCACCGGAGCGCCTTGGCTGTTCTCGAACCCGGCCACGATCCGACCGCCCGGCAACTGCGCCGACTTCGGGTAGAGAACGCAGGGCTTCTTGTTGCACGTGGACGGATTACCCGCCACGGGCTGTGGCCGTCGCAGCGACAAAAGCCTTCCGTACCGGTTTTTGCATTGTCACCTTTCCTCTGAGCTCATTACTAGCGGTCATGAGACGTGGAAAGACCATTCCACCGGCCGCGGGGCGACGGCTGAGAAAAACAAATTGCGGCTCAGTGACACCTGATCCGGCTGGAGACATTATTGGGACACGACGCCGCCATGTCACCGGTGTGTTTCCGAAAGTGTTTCGTGCGTTCAGTACCTGGCGCCGGCCTTCCGTCACCACAGCGCGATCGTCGCCGAAGGCGTGCGGTGCGCGGTGCGCGGTGCGCGAAGAAGGGGCATCACAGCGGCCGCAGGTCGCCATGCGCATCCATGCGGCACACCGGCGGACAACACGATCTGCGAGGTTCCGACCGCCCACGTCGGTCAGCGGGACGGGACCGGGAAGAGCATGCGGCTGCTGGTGGCGTGGGCGAGCAGCCGGTCGGCGGAGTCGCGGAGCTCTGCCTGGGCGAGGGCGGTGCGGCGGCCGCTGTTGAGGACCGTGCCGACGGCACGGACCCTTCCGGTGTCCACGGTGATCGGGCGCAGGAACTTCAGGGTCAGGTCGATCGACCTGCATCCGGTGCCCTGGGGCAGCACGGACTGCACAGCGCAGCCGGCCGCCGAGTCGATGAGTGAGGCGAAGACGCCGCCATGGACGGCGCCGATCGGGTTGCAGTGCTCCTCGCCCGGCACCAGTACGAGGACCGCCCGGCCGTGCTCGGCCTCCTCCAGGGTGAATCCCGGGGCGGCGCGAAGCCAGCCTCGACGACATCCGGCGGCACATCGGACTGTCCGAGGCCGTCCTGGCGGACAGGCTGCGCAAACTGGTCTCGGCCGGGATCCTGGAGACCGTCGCCTACCGCGAGCCGGGCAGTCGCACCCGGTACGAGTACCGGCTCACGCGCAAGGGCTGGGATCTGTGGCCCGTGATGATCGCCCTCAAGCGGTGGGGCGATCGGTACACGGCGGACCCTCAGGGCCCCCCTTTGGAGGCTCAGCACGCAGACTGCGGTGACTCCCTGACGCCTTTGGAGGCCCGTCTCCGCCCTGGCCCCTCGGCGCGGCCCCTCGACTGACAAGCCGGACACCGCTCACGAACCCGGAGCCGTCGACCCGCGCCTTCTGTCGCGTGCGGCGTTCCGCCTGGCGGAGCCCAGGTCAGCTCCCGTATGCGAACTGCCGCGCGTTCTCGTGATGCGTCCGGACCTGCCTCACCGTCTATCGCAACCACATATGTACGCCGTACATGTACGCTATACATATATAGTCGCCGGAGACCGAGCACCGAAGCTGCCCGGCACCGGCCATGGCCACACGGACAGGAGCAGCGGAGTGCAGGGATACGTCATGACGAGGTATGGGGACGCGGATGTCATGGAATTGCGGGAGGTGGCACGGCCCGTCCCGGGCCCCGGAGATCTCCTGATCCGTGTGCATGCGGCGGGATTGAACCCCGTGGACCACAAGATACGACAGGGCCAGTTGCGCTTGATCAACCGTTTGGCCCTGCCGAGTGTGGCCGGCTCCGAGCTGGCCGGCGTCGTGGAAGAGGTGGGTCACGGCGTCAAGGATTTCGCGGTCGGCGACAGGGTGATGGCCCGGGTCGACCCGAATCGTCTGGGGGCCTTCGCCACCTATGCAGCCGTCTCAGCCGATCTGGTGGCGCCGATGCCCGAGAAGCTCGACTTCGAGCAGGCCGCAGGACTGCCGCTGGCCGGTCTGACGGCACTGCAGGCGCTCCGTGACGAGATGGGCGTACGGCGGGGGCAGCGGATCTTCATCTCCGGCGGTGCGGGGGGTGTGGGGACGCTCGCCATCCAACTCGCCGTGTGGATGGGCGCGCACGTCACCACCACGGCCTCGCCCGCCGGCGAGGAGCTGGTGCGGTCACTGGGCGCGGAGAACGTCATCGACTACAGGACCACTCGCTTCAAGGACGTCCTGCATGACGTCGACGGCGTCTTCGACCTGGTCGGCGGGCAGGATCTCACGGACAGCTTCGGCATCGTCAAGCCCGGCACGAAGGTGGTGTCCGTCGGGGGCGTGCCCGAGCCCCTCACCGCCCGCAAGGACCTGGGCGCGGGCTTCGTCATCACCGCCATGTTCAGCGTGATGAGTGCGAAGCTGCGCCGTCAGGCCAAGGCCCACGACGTCGGCTACCGCTTCATGATGATGCGGGCCAGTGGAACCGACCTGCGTTTCCTCGCCAGGCTCGTCGACGAAGGGCACGTGCGGCCTGTCATGGACCGGTCCTTCCCGCTCGAGCGGATAGCGGACGCCTTCGCCTACATAGAGGCAGGCCGGGCCAAGGGGAAGGTCGTCGTACGGATGCCCTGAGTAGTGCCGCTCTCGTATCGCGTACGGTGGGTAGGCCCTGTCGCAACCAGGGCGTACGCGTGTCAGGAAGGAAGCGGAGACCGCCATGACCTCCCCCTCGAAGGGCCGCGGGCGTCGGGCCGGCCTGTCCCGTCCGGTCCTGGTGGCCGGCGCGACCGAGCTGGCCGATGCCGAGGGCCTGGAAGCCGTGACGATCCGACGTCTGGCCCAGCGGCACGGTGTCACGCCCATGGCCATCTACGCCCACTTCAACGACAAGGACGCCCTGCTCGACGCGCTGGGAGACACACTGCTCGGCGACGTGCAGCTCCCGGGCGGATCGCTGGACGAGGGTGGGCAGGATCTCGAAGAAGTTCTCACCGCGTTCGTGACCGTGCTGCGTGCCCACCCCGTGCTCGCTCCCTTGGCGGCTCGCCGCATCCTGGACTGCGAGGCCGGCTTGGACATCGTCGAGTGTGTGCTGGCCCGGCTCGGCGAAGCAGGCCACACTCCGGAGGGGGCCGGCGCGGGCAGCCAGTACCTGCTCACGGCGCTGGTCGCCCTGGTGGCCGGTGAACCCGGGCGCGGCGCAGGCACGGAGGACCAGCAGGTCCATGCCCAGGGGACACGCGAACGCCGGGCTCGCCTCCTGGCCCTGGACCCGGCGCGCCATCCACGCCTGATCGCCTCCGCCGACGCCCTTGCACAGTGCGCCGACCCCGAGGCGTACTACGCCGACGGAATCCGCCGCCTGGTCGCCAGCGTGCAGGTGAAGATCCCCAGCTGATCTGGGCAGCCTTTGCTGGTCGATTTGGTCGGCGGCTTCCCGCTGAAGCCAGTGTTCGGCCTGGATGCGGCACTCGGTGAGATGTACGCACGTCGTGCGCATGTGGTCGAGGGCACGAGAGTCGGTGGGGCCGGCGACAGTGTCGTAGGTGCCACCGGAGACCTGTGACCGCGACGAACGAGGGCGCGCCGCCTGCGTTACGTGGCCTGCAGCCGAATCACCGCCTGGGCGGCCCCCTCCGGCATCGGCGTCGCCGCCGGCCCCGTCGACTGCCGTCCTCGCCGTGGTCACCATGACCGTGGCCGTCTTCGTCGCCGGATCGCGCAGCCCCGACGGCAAGCTCGACATCCCCGGCCAGGTCCTGGCCGTCCTGGGCATCGCCGCCCTCGTCCACGCACTCATCGAAGGCGGACACGGCGGCTGCACCCGCCCCCGCATCCGGTCACCGTCATCGCTACCGGCTCGGCTTCACGGTCTTCATCGTGAAGTGCGAGGTGACGTTCTTGACTCGGGGGATGGTCATGACCCGCTGGCTGAGGAAGGTCTCGTACGCCGCGAGGTCGGCCACCGCCACACGTACGAAGTAGTCGGGCGTGCCGAACAGCCTCCGCAGTTCCAGAACCTCCTCGGCCTGCGTCAGCGCCTGCTCGAAGCGTTCCACCGTCTCCGCGTCCTGCGCCTCCAGACTCAGGTCGAGAAGCACCTCGAAGGACCGGCCCCGGGCCGCAGGGTCGATCACCGCCCGGTAGCCCCGGATGACCCCGTCGGCCTCGAGCCGCTGCACACGCCGCAGGCACGGGCCGGTGGTGAGCCCGACCCGCTGCGCCAGCTCCACGTTGGTCAGCCGGCCATCCCGCTCCAGCTCGGCAATGATTGCCCAGTCGATCGCATCCACATCCAATAGATTGCACCGACGGGGCCTGGATGGGCAATTTTTGCAACCACATGCCACGGGATTCACGGGACGATGGACACATGCGACAAGACGTGTCCCCCCGGACGACCGCCGCCCCCGAGCGGCCTTCGGGCCAGGCAACCCGGCGACAGCAGATCACCGCCGGGGTGCGCGACTCCTTCTCGGCCGGCCTCGGGATCTTTCCCCTCGGCATCGCGCTCGGCCTGCTCATACTCCAGGCCGGTCTGCCCTGGTGGCTGACGCCGGCCCTTTCCGTGTCCGCGTTCGCCGGCTCGCTGGAGCTGCTGCTGGTCGGCATGATGGCCACCGTCACCCCGCTCGCCGCGGTCGCCGTGACCGTGCTCGTGGTCAACTTCCGGCACATCTTCTACGCCTTCTCCTTCCCCCTGCACCTGGTCAAGCACCCGGTCGCGAAGGCGTACGCGGTCTACGCGATGATCGACGAGGCGTACGCCGTCAACGCCTCGCTGCCGGAAGCGGAGCGCTCGGCGCCCCGTCTGCTGGCCATGCAGATCGCCTGCGAGATCTACTGGGTCGGCGGCGGACTGGTCGGTGTGGCCCTCGGTGCGGCCCTGCCCGCGCCCATCAAGGGCCTGGAATTCGCCCTGTGCTCCTTGTTCACGGTGCTCACCCTGGACGCCTTCCGCTCCCGCCGGGAGATCCCCTCACTGCTGCTCGCGGGAGCCGCCGTGGCCCTGGCCCTCGCCCTGACCCCTGATCTGGCGATGTTCACCGCGCTGCTGCTGTTCGTCGGCCTGCTCCTGGTCCGCCACGCCCTCACCGCCCGTCGTTCAACCGGAGAGACCGCCGATGCCTAGCACCCCGTACCTGATCGCCGTGCTGGCGATCGTCTTCACCATCACACTCGCCCTGCGCGGCGTGCCGTTCGCGGTGCTCGGCAGGCTGCGCGGCTCGGCCGTCGTGCAGCGGCTGTCGGTGTGGATGCCGGTGGGCATCCTCGCCATCCTGGCCGTGACCGCCCTGCACGGCACGATCACCAAGGACGCGCACGGCGTCTGGTACGCCCTGCTCGCCACCATAGTCACCATCGCCGTCCACCTCTCCTTCGGCCGGCGCACCATCCTCAGCGTCGGCGTCGGCACCGGCGTCTACGTCCTGCTGATCAACATGTGAACCGCCGGCGAGGACCTTCCCGTCGGCCGGCGCACCGCCGCCGGGGCACGAACCCACTGCCCGGGCCGGTGGGCGAAGAACGCGGACTGCCCCTAGCGTCCGGCCGGGAACCTGCGGGCGCGTTCCGACCGCGCCTCCGCCCTCAGTCAACGGGGGCTTCGTACCCCGGTACTACGCGACGCAGCGGTATTCGGTCCCGTGGTGCCAAGGACAAACCCGGTTGCACGCCTAGTTTGACGGCAGGGTCGTACACGTCCTCGCCGACCCTGCCGGTCCCGCTCCCGGCGCAGTCCCAGCCCACGTTCATGTCCCCTGGGCGCCGGGTGTCCGCAAGGCAGTCGAGCCTCTGTGTCAATGACGGGAGAAACCCATGGGATCGTATGCACGTATGGGTCTGGCCGGGATCATGAGCTGTGGCGTTCTGCTCACCGCAGTCATCATCGGACGGCCGGACGGCGACAGCAGCGACGGCAGCCACAAGAAGGACGAGCGACCGCAGCCGGGCCCCTATGTCGCACTCGGCGACTCCTACACCTCCGGTCCGAAGATCGCCCAGCAGACCGGGAGGCCGGCCGGCTGCGACCGCTCCGACCACAACTACCCCTCCCTCGTGGCACGGCAACTCGGCATCAGGGCCGCCGACTTCCGCGACGTCAGCTGCAGCGGCGCCACGATCGCCAGCCTCACCGCGCCGCAGACCACCGCCAACGGTGTGAACCCCGCCCAGCTTTCGGCCCTTTCGGAGCAGACCCGGCTGGTCACCCTCGGAATGGGCGGCAACGACGTCGGCTTCGGCTCGACGGTCACGATGTGTGTCACGGCGGGGATGGTGTACCGGGCGACCGGCAGCGGCCGCGTCTTCTCCGACAAGGCACCCTGCAAGAAGGCCTACGTCGACGACGGCACGGACGAAGTGGCACGGAAGATACACGCCACCGGGCGGCGACTCTCCACAGCCCTCGACGAGATCCAGCGACGTGCGCCGAAGGCGCGGGTCTACGTCGTCGGATATCCGGCCATCGTTCCCGCCGAGGGAAAGGGCTGCGACGGCGACATCCCCCTCGCACCCGGCGACGCGACCTACCTGCACGACAAGGAGCGGCAACTCAACACCATGCTGCGCGAGCAGGCCGAGGCGGCCGGATCGACCTATGTCGACACCTATGCACCGTCGGTCGGCCACGACGCCTGCTCCCCCGGGAACACCCGCTGGATCGAGCCCCTCCGGCCCGGCAGCCCGGCCGCTGCCGTCCACCCGAACGCGCGCGGCGAGCAAGGAATGGCCGACGCCGTTCTGCGCGCGGTGGGCGGCTGACACCGTCGGCCGGGCTCGGTCACGGCAACCTGGGTCACGGTGACCTCGCACCATGTGGGTTGACATCCTTCTCCTGGCCGAAGGCACACCACCTCGCCACATCTACTCGATCACCGATGTCGGCCGTGAACTCCTGCACGACATGCCGGCCGAACTCCCCGAAGACACCGTCGACAACGCACGGGAGTTCATGGCGCGACTGGTGCACTTCGACTGGCTGACGCCCGAGGAACAGCTCCGGATCCTGGACGCCCGGGACAACGCGCTGGCCGGGGACCGGGAGAGAACCGCGGTACTGGCATCGGCACGGGCGGAGCACTGGAGCCGTTTGCCCCTTGAGCACGGGATCGACCGGATCGACTGGGAGAGGGCCTGGCTGGCGGACATCCGCGCCGAGGTCGAGGCGGTGCCGGCTTCGCGGAACCGCAGGTCCCCCGGGCCGCATCCCGCCGCAGGGGGAGCCGGAGGCCAAAAGCGTTCGTACCGCGGTACTAGGCGTCTTCGCGGGATTCCGTCCCGCAGGGGGCAGGGCGCGCCGAAATCCGCTCCTAGCTTGAGGTCACGGGTCGATCAGGCCCTCAGCTCACGCAAATGATCTCTTCTCCTGGTGGGAGTAATCCGTGGCCACCTTCCTCTATCGGCTCGGCCGGATGACATTCCGGCGACGACGCCTTGTCCTGATGTTGTGGATCGCCGTTCTGGCCGCTGTCGCTGGCGGTGCCATGAGCTCCACCGGCAAGACCACGGAGGGTCTGACTCTTCCGGGCACCCAGTCGCAGAAGGCGATCGACCTGCTGCAGAAGGAGTTCCCGCAGGCCTCGGCCGATGGCGCCGACGCACGGGTCGTCTTCGAGGCCCCCAGCGGGCAGAGGCTGACTTCCGGCGCCAACAGGAGCCGGATCGAGTCCCTGGTGGCGAAGCTGGAGAAGTCGCCGCAGGTGTCGAGCGTCACCGACCCCTTCGCCGACGGCCAGGTCAGCAAGTCCGGCACCATCGCCTACACCCAGGTGACGTACAAGGTCGCCCAGGCCGATGTCGGCGACGCCGCCCACAAAGTCCAGGCCGAGGTCGTCGACCAGGGCGAGAAGGCCGGCTTGAAGGTGAGCCTGGGCGGCAACGCCGTCGAGGACGCGGCTCAGAGCAAACTGGCCGAACTGCTCGGCCTCGCCGTCGCCGCCGTCGCCCTGGTGATCACCTTCGGCTCGCTGATCGCGGCCGGACTTCCCCTGCTCACCGCGATCCTCGGCGTGGCCACGGCCGTCCTCTCGATCACCTTGGCCACCCAGTTCGTCGACGTGGGCTCCAACGACACCACCTTGGCGCTGATGCTGGGCCTGGCCGTGGCCATCGACTACGCCCTGTTCATCGTCTCGCGCCACCGCCACGAGATCCGCGACGGCCACGACCCGGAGGAGGCCTGCGGGCGGGCCCTGGGCACCGCCGGCTCGGCGGTGGTCTTCGCGGGCCTGACCGTGATCGTCGCGCTGAGCGGCCTGAGCGTCATCGGCATCCAGTCGCTCACCTCCATGGGACTGGCCTCTGCCTTCGCCGTCGCCGTCGCCGTCGTCATCGCGCTGACCCTGCTGCCCGCCGTCCTCGGGTTCACCGGCCTGCGGATCATGAAGAACAGGTTGCTGACCCGCCGTATGAAGGCCCTGGAGCGGGGCGAGGGCGACGCGATGGGCGTGCGCTGGGCGACTTTCGTCACCCGCAACCCGGTCAAGGTTCTCGCCGTCTCCGTGGTCGGCCTGGCTCTGTTGGCCCTCCCCGCCATGTCGCTGCGCCTGGCCCTGCCCGACGACTCCATGAAGCCCCCGCACAGCACCCAGCGCGTCGCCTACGACACCCTCAGCAAAGGCTTCGGACCCGGCTTCAACGGCCCGCTGATCGTCGTCGTCGACGCACGCGACAGTGCCGACCCCAAGACCGCCGCCGCACAGGCCGGCACCGTTCTGGGCAAGCTCGACGACATCGCCACGGTGCGCCCCGCCGCCTTCAACCAGGGCGGCGATGTCGCCCTGATCGGCGTGGTCCCCGAAAGCGCGCCGACCAGCCAGGCGACCAAGGACCTGGTCACCGACATCCGTGACCGGAGCGCCGCCCTGCACAAGGACACCGGCGCGGACCTGATGGTCACCGGACTCACCGCCGTCAACATCGACGTCTCCGCCAAGCTCTCCCAGGCCCTCATCCCCTACCTGGCCATCGTGGTCGGCCTGGCGATGATCCTCCTGCTGCTGGTCTTCCGCTCGATCCTCATCCCGATCAAGGCCACCCTCGGCTTCCTCCTCAGCGTGTTCGCCACGCTCGGTCTCCTGGTCGCCGTCTTCCAATGGGGCTGGTTCAAGGGCCTCTTCGGCATCGACCAGACCGGCCCGCTCATCAGCATGCTGCCCATCCTGCTGATCGGCGTCGTCTTCGGACTCGCCATGGACTACGAGGTCTTCCTCGTCTCCCGCATGCGGGAGGAACACGTCCACGGCGCCGCCCCCACGAAGGCCGTCGTCGAGGGCTTCCGGCACAGCGCACGGGTGGTCACGGCCGCGGCGATCATCATGATCTCGGTGTTCGCCGGTTTCCTCCTCGACGACGCGGCACTGATCAAGTCCATCGGCCTGGGACTCGCCTCCGCCGTGTTCTTCGACGCCTTCGTCGTCCGGATGACCATCGTTCCGGCAGTACTGGCTCTGCTCGGCCGACGCGCCTGGGCCCTGCCCAAGTGGCTGGACCGGGTCATGCCCGACGTGGACGTCGAGGGCGAGAAGCTCCGCCGGGCGCTGGCCGCCGAGCGGACGAGCACCGCACCGGAGCCCGTGCTCGTGGGCGTGGCCGCCGGCCGGGCGAACGAGCAGAGTCACACCGCTCCGCCCTCTGTCACCCTCAACGGCTCCGGGCACGGCTCGGACGACTCGGACACGGCTGCGGTCACGTCGACGATCCCCCGGCATCACCGCGGCAGGATCCGAGTACTGTCCGGGATCAAGAAGCGCGGCCCGCGCAGCGGCGACATCGCCAATGGTGCCGGCACCACCGAACCGAAAGCCTCGATAGTCGGGAAGTTGCGGAACAAACTGCCCCGCAAGAACTGACCGGATCCAGCCGCAGACCCCTACGGGCCGGCCCGTCGGCCATCTCCCCAGCCCCGCCCGTCGGCCCGATCCCCCCGGGTCGGCGGGCGGCTCCCGCCACCGTGAAGGACCCGTCGCGTGACCGCACCGAGCGCCCCCGCTCCCGACCCTCGTCGAGACGAACGCCTGACCCTGGAGACCTTGACAGGCGATCCCGAACAGCGCGTGATCGTCTCGGTCATCTCCCGGCTGGCTTCGTGGGCGAGGGCCGACCGGGCCCACCCCCGGGTGAGACGCTGGGGCGTCCCGTTGATCTGCGCCGCGGGCGGCATCGACGCCTACTTCAATCCGTACAACATCGGCGATCCCACGCTGCCGCTCATCCTCGCCTTCTGCATCCCGCTGCTGTGGCGGGAGCGCCGGCCCATGCTGGTCTTCGCCCTCACCACCGCCGCCTCCATCGCGTCACTCCCCATGGGCGTGCTGACCGGTTCGGAACTCGCACGGATGGTGGCCCTGTTCAACGTCGGCCGCCACTGCGCCCCTCGCCAGGTGGCCGTCGCCATCTGCGTCACCACCGTGCAACTCGCCGCATGGGCGAACGTCTTCTGGACCGGCGAACAACTGGAGTACTTCACGCGTCCGGCGCCCGTGACCCTGATGGCGATGATCACCGCCGCGGGGTTCGCCGCCGTCGGCCTGCTCGTCCGGCTGGCCCACGCCTACACCGATGCCCTGAAGAAGCAACGCGACCAGCAGGCCCGCCTGGCGACCGCGCAGGAACGTGCCCGTGTGTCCCGAGAGATGCACGACATCCTCGGCCACACCCTCGCGGTCATCGTCGGCCTCGCCGACGGCGCCGCCGGACTCACCGAGACCAAACCCGAACGCGGCGCCCAGACGCTGCGCATCATCAGCACCAGCGGTCGCGACGCCCTGGCCGAACTGCGCCGCCTGCTCGCCGTCATCGGCGACGACAGCGACCACAGCGGCCATTCCCACGAGGCCCCGCTCGCGCCGCAGCCCGGTCTGGCCGACCTCGACGTGCTGCTGGAACGCGTCCGCGCCGCCGGCCCCGCCGTCACCCTGGACTGTCGAAGCAGCCTCACCGGCCTGGCCCCGGGCCTCCAGCTCTCCGTCTACCGCATCGTCCAGGAGGCACTGACCAACACCGTCAAGTACGCCGCTCCCCACACATCCGTCCGCGTGTCCATCTGCGACGGCCCCGGCACCGTACGAGTCACGGTCGAGGACACCGGCCCGCCCCGCTCCCGAACAGCAGGTCGTGCTCGCACCGGTGGGGGCCGAGGCCTGGTAGGCATGCGGGAGCGCGCCGCTCTGTACCAGGGCACCGTCACCGCGGGCCCCAACGCCCAGGGCGGCTGGACCGTCCACGCGTCCCTCGTCCCCACCCCACCGGCCAACTCCCCGGAGCAGCACCTCTCATGACCACCGTACTCATCGTCGACGACCAGGCCCTGCAACGCATGGGCTTCAGCATGCTCATGGAGCAGCACCCCGACATGACCGTCGTCGGCGAAGCCGCCAACGGCGGTGAAGCGGTCCGTATGACCGCCGAACTGCGTCCCGACGTCGTCCTGATGGACGTCCGCATGCCCGGCATGGACGGCATCGAGGCCACCCGCCGCATCGTCGAGTCGGGTGGCCGCTCCCGCATCCTGGTGCTCACCACCTTCGACCTCGACGAGTACGCCTACGACGCCCTGCGCGCCGGCGCCAGCGGCTTCCTGCTCAAGGACGCGCTGCCCGAGGAACTCGTCGCCGGAGTCCGCGCGGTGGCCGCGGGCGACGCCGTCATCTCACCGGGCCTGACCCGCAAACTCATCGACGCCTTCAGCGACCGCCTCCCCGGCCACACCCCCCGGCAACAGCGCCGGCTCGCCGACCTCACGCAGCGGGAGCGCGAGGTCCTCACCGCCATCGCCACCGGCTGGACCAACACCGAGATCGCCGAACGCCTCCACCTCGCCGAATCCACCGTCAAATCCCACATCAGCCGCATTCTCGCCAAGGTCGACGCCCGCGACCGCGTCCAGGCCGTGATCTTCGCCTACGACAGTGGACTCGTACGACCGGCGTGAACGACGCGTCCCCCGAGGAGGACCACCTCGACAGAGCCGGCAAGCCACTGCCGGAACCTCGTCAGGCCCCCGCGGTGCGTGTGCTGCGCGACGAGCCGGTGACGCAGGCTGCCCTGACCGCACCGGCCCGGCCCGGCCCGGCCCGGCCGAGGAGCGGGCGGTGGCCGCGCCCGCTCCTGCCAAACCGGCTGCCACCTCGCGGTCGATCTGTTCGGGCAGGAGATGTCCAACCATTCGCTCGCGCCGGGTCGGCCAGGGCCGGCTTTGCACCCCGCGCGCCGTGGTGCCGGCGTGCGGGACGTGGCGGGTGCCGGGTGCCGGTCGGGGCTACGGAAGGGCGCCGTGGGCCAGTCGGGCGGGGTGGAGGAGTTCGTCGATGGTGTGGTCGTCGAGCAGGCCGCGCTCGCGCACGATCCGGGTGACCGGCCTGCCGGTCGCCAGGGCTTCGGTGGCGACGTCGGTGGCGGCCTGGTAGCCGATGTGCGGGTTGAGGACGGTCACCGTGGCGATGCTGTTGTCCACGAGGCGGGCCAGGTGCGGGGTGTTGGCGGTGATGCCGTCGATACAGCGGTCGGAGAGCGCGGTGACGGCCTCGGTGAGGTGGCCGATGCTGCGGAACAGGCAGGAGGCGATGACCGGTTCGAAGGCGTTGAGCTGGAGCTGGCCGGCTTCGGCGGCCATGGTGATGGTGGTGTCGTTGCCGATGACGCTGAAGGCGACCTGGTTGACCAGTTCGGGGATGACGGGATTGACCTTGCCGGGCATGATGCTCGATCCGGCCTGCCGGGCGGGCAGGGTGATCTCGCCGAGTCCGGTGCGGGGGCCTGAGGACAGCAGTCTGAGGTCGTTGCAGATCTTGGAGAGCTTGACGGCGGCGCGTTTGACGGTGCCGGACAGCAGGACGAAGGCGCCGCAGTCCTGGGTGGCTTCCACCAGGTCGGGGGCGGTGGCCAGCGGGAGCCCGGTCAGGGCGATGAGGTGCTCGCGTACGGCTGTTGCGTAGTCGGGGTGGGCGTTGAGCCCGGTGCCGATGGCGGTAGCGCCGAGGTTGATCTCGTGGAGGTGGACGAGCGCCTCCCGCAGACGTGCGACGTCCTCCGCGACCATCACCCGGTAGGTGCCGAACTCCTGGCCCAGCGTCATCGGGACGGCGTCCTGGAGCTGCGTCCGGCCGACCTTGACGACGTCACTGAACTCGTGTGCCTTGCGGGCGAAGGCTTCCTCGAGGTGCTCCAGGGCGTCGATGAGGCGGTGGGCGGCCGTGATCGCCGCCAGTTTCAGGGCGGTGGGGTAGACGTCGTTGGTCGACTGACCGAGGTTCACGTGCTCGTTGGGGTGGATGACGGTGTACGTGCCGCACGGGTGGCCGAGATGTTCGAGGGCGACGTTGGCGATGACCTCGTTGGCGTTCATGTTCGTCGAGGTGCCGGCGCCGCCCTGCACGAGGCTCACGGGGAACTGGTCGTGGAACTCGCCCTCGACGAGGCGGTCGCAGGCGGCGGTGACGGCGGAGGCCGTGCGATGCGGGAGCAGTCCGAGGCCGGCGTTGCTGAGCGCTGCGGCCTTCTTCACCAGGGCGAGGGCGCGCACCAGGTCGGGTACGTCGCCGACGCGTTCGCCGGACAGGGGAAAGTTTTCCAGTGCGCGGAGAGTGTGGATGCCCCAGTACACCTGCTCGGGGACGTTTCGGTCCCCGAGCAGGTCGTGCTCTCGCCTCGTACGGGGAGCCGTGGTGGTCACGCGGTCCCGCCCTTCGGAGCCCAGTCGGGGCGGGTGCCCCGGGCGCGGGCGACGCGGGCGTCGCCGGAGCGGGCATGGCCTTCGAAGTTCTCCGCGCGAGCTGCCCGGCCGAGGAGTTCGCCGAGCTCGGCGGACGCGTCCAGGGTGGCGATCTCCTGGTAGGTGACCGTCTTGAGGTACTTGCCCACCCACAGTCCGCCGGTGTAGCGGGCGGCGAGCCGGGTCGGCAGGACGTGGTTGGTGCCGATCACCTTGTCGCCAAAGGACACGCAGGTGTTCTCGCCCAGGAAGAGCGCGCCGTAGCTGGTCATGGCCCGAAGGGCTTCGCGCGGGTCGCGGGTGAAGATCTGGACGTGCTCGCTCGCGAACTCGTCGGCGAGCGCGTACGCCTCGGTGAGGCTGTCGACGACGACGATCTCGCCGTGGTCGCGCCAGGCGGCGCCGGCGACCTCGCGGGTGGGCAGGTTCTGCAGCTGCCGGTCGACTTCGGCGAGCACGTCGTGGGCGAGGGTGTCGGAGGTGGTGATGAGGACGGCGGGCGAGTCCGGGCCGTGCTCGGCCTGGCTGAGCAGGTCGACCGCTGTGAGGAACGCGTCCGCGGTCTCGTCGGCGACGATGAGGACCTCGGTGGGGCCGGCGAACAGGTCGATGCCGACCTCCCCGAACAGCTGCCGCTTGGCCTCGGCGACGAAGGCGTTGCCAGGACCGACCAGCATGTCGGTCGGCTCGATCGTCTCCGTGCCGACGGCGAGCGCGGTGACTGCCTGCACCCCGCCGAGCAGGTAGATCTCATCCGCTCCGGCCAGGTGCATGGCGGCGATCGAGGCGTCCGGGAGGTTCCCGCCGGGGGCGGGAGTGCAGGCGGCGACCCGCTTCACCCCTGCGACCTTGGCCGTCGTGATGGTCATGTGCGCCGACGCCAGCAGCGGGTAGCGGCCACCGGGCACATAGGCGCCGACCGCGTCGACGGGCACGTTCCTCTGTCCCAGCAGCACCCCGGGTGTCACCTCCGCCTCGAAGTCGCGCAGGGACGCGCGCTGGAGCTCGGCGAAGCGCCGCACGTTCTCCTGGACCGTCCTGATGTCGGCGAGGGTCTGCTCCGGTACGCGGGCGATCGCAGCGTCGATGTCGTCCTGGCCCAGCCGGAACGAGGCGGGCGAGAACTGGTCGAACTTCTCCGAGTACTCGCGTACCGCCTCGTCCCCGCGGGCGCGGATGTCGGCGATCACGGCCTCGACCGTCGCGCGGACGGACTCGCTGGAGGGACCGACCACCGCGGATCCGGCGGACTGCTTGACGTACTTCTTCATTGACGGCTCCTGACAGGAAAGGACGCGAAACCGGCGTGGCCGGTGCCCTCCTGGCAGGCTAGGAATCGCCCTGGCTATAGCACAACCAACAGTCTTCTTGGCTTGGTGATAGCGTTTCCTTATGACGCTGATGCAGTTGCAGGCGTTCGTCGCAGCCGCAGCCAGGGGAACGTTCACCGCGGCGGCCGACGAACTCAAGATGAGCCAGCCCGCCATCTCCGACCTCATCCGCCGCCTCGAAGACGAACTCGGCACGAAACTCTTCCAACGCGGCCGCTCCCTGGTCCTCACCGCCGCCGGTGAGCAGCTGCTGCCCCACGCCGAGCAGGCCGTCGCCTCGGCCCGCCTCGGCGCCCAGGCCGTGCGCTCCCAGCTCGACCTCGCCGGGGGCACAGCCACTTTCGGGCTCCTGCGCAACGCGGACTACTACCTGCGCACCAACCTCGCCCAGCGCTTCCGCACCCGCTACCCGGACGTCCGTATCCGCCTGGTCGGGCAGAACAGCGCCGAGACTGCCCAGGCCGTCGCCTTCGGCACCCTCGAAGCCGGTCTCGTCACCCTCCCCGTCCCCGACGAGGACCTGGACATCGTGCCGCTGGCCCGCGATGAACTCCTCTACGTGACCGCCGACGCCGCCCGCGCGCACACCCCGCCCACCATCGACGACTTCTGCAGCGTGCCGCTGGTCCTGTACGACGCCCACTACGCCACCACCGATCCGGCCCGACGCCAGCTCAACGAGCGGGCCCAGCTCGCGGGCCAGCGCATCGAGCCGGTCATCGAGGTCGAATACCTCAGCAGCGCGCTCGCCCTGGTCAGCGAGGGCTTCGGCGACTCCGTGATGTGCCGGGCCGCCACCCTCTCCGACGCCATGCCCGCGAACCTCCGCACGGTCCCGTTCGCCGAGCCGCTCTACGACACCCTTGCCCTGGTCCGGCGGCGCGGCCAGATCCTGTCCCCCGCGACCCGGGAAATGGCCCGCATGGCCTGGGACTCGCTCGTCGAGCACCAGGCCGGTCCGCACGGCACAGCCGAGATCACTGCCTCCACCGGACAGTTGAGCCGCTTCTTCGCCGGATAGGCGACTGCCGTTCGGCCGCCGCCACCCACGGGGCCCCTGACGACGGGCCTCGGATACGGGCGAACCACCCCGCTCGGCATAGCGGAACGCTATGGACCTGCGAAGAAACTTGGCCGTTGTTCCACGGCCGGGGAGTTCCTACCGTGTTGCAGCACCGGAGGCGCCCGGGCCGTGGCCTCTCGCCCCGCACACAATGCCCGGCGAAGACGCTGGTTCGTGCTGCCCGCCCCCACACTCCTGCACCTCCCCCGCCGCCCACCCTTGAGGGACACACCATGACGCAGCCCCGAAGACCTTCTCCAGCCCAGAACGGACTCGCCACCGGCCTCAAGGGCCGCCAGGTCACCATGATCTCCATCGGCGGCGTCATCGGCGCCGGCCTGTTCGTGGGCTCGTCCAACGCGATCGCCGCCGCCGGCCCGGCCGTCCTGATCTCCTTCACGATTGCCGCCGCCCTGGTCGTACTGGTCATGCAGATGCTGGGCGAGATGGCCGCCGCCAACCCCGACACCGGCTCCTTCTCCACCTACGCCGACCGCGCCCTGGGCCGCTGGGCGGGCTTCTCCATCGGCTGGCTCTACTGGTGGTTCTACGTCCTGGTCATCCCCATCGAAGCCATCGCCGCCGGAAGCATCCTCGGCTCCCTGCTCTCTGTGCCCGCCTGGATCCCCTCCCTGGCCGTCATCGCCCTGCTCACGGCCAGCAACCTCCTCTCCGTCAAGAACTACGGGGAGTTCGAGTACTGGTTCGCCCTGCTCAAGGTCATCGCCATCGTCGGCTTCCTGATCCTGGGCTTCCTCGCCATCACCGGCGCCCTGCCCGGTTCCCACACCAGCGGCGTGTCCCGCCTGTGGGACCAGGGAGGATTCGCGCCCAAGGGCAGCTTCACGATCCTCGCCGGCCTGCTCACCGCCATGTTCGCCTTCCAGGGCAGCGAGATCGTCACCATCGCCGCCGCCGAGTCAGACGAACCGAAGAAGAACATCAAGAAGGCCATCCGCGCCATCGTCTGGCGCCTGGGCCTGTTCTACCTCGGCTCGATCTTCATCGTGGTCAGTCTCGTCCCCTGGAACGCCGACGACCTCGCCCACGGCTCCTACCAGGCGGCCCTGGACCGCATGGGCATTCCCGGCGCCTCCCGGATCATGGACGTGGTCGTGATCCTCGCCGTCTGCAGCTGCCTCAACTCCGCCATCTACACGGCATCCCGTATGGCGTTCTCCCTCGCACAGCGCAACGACGCACCCGCCGCGTTCGGCAGAGTCTCCACGACCGGCGTCCCCCGCACCGCCGTGGTCGCTTCCACCGCCGTCGGCATCGTCGCGGTGATCGCCAACTACGCCCTCCCCAGCGTCTTCACCTACCTCATCGCCTCCAGCGGCGCGATCGCCCTGATCACCTACCTGGTCATCGCCCTGACCCAATACGCCACCGGCCGCCGCGACGACAACGACTCCGACGTACGCATGTGGGCCTTCCCCTACCTGACCCTGGCCACCATCGCCTTCATCGTCGCCGTCCTCGTCCTCATGGCCCTCCTGCCCGAACACCGCCTCGAACTCGGCCTCTCCCTCGGCCTCACCGCCGTACTGGTCGCCATGGGCATCCAGCGCCAGCGCACTGCTGCCCGCACCCGTTCCGCCTCGCCCGCCGCACCCGGGACGGACAGGATCCCCACTTCCAGCTCCTGACCCGGCTCACGGCATCAAGGGCCACGGCTGTGATCAACAGCCGTGGCCCTCCGCCGGATTGACCTCCCCGGCCTCCTTCAGTCCCTCGCGTCGTTCGTCTCAGCCTCCGCTGGAGGCCGACCACTTCTGGTTGGAGGCGCCGGTGCAGCTCCACAGCTGGATCTTGGAGCCGTTCGCCGTGGCCGTGCCGGTCACGTCGAGGCAGAGGCCGGACAGGTCGTTGGTGACGCTGCCGTCCGCGTGGAAGGTCCACTTCTGGCTGGCGCCGCCGTTGCAGTCCCAGGTGATGACCTTGGTGCCGTCGGTGGTGCCGTTGCCGTTCGCGCCGAGGCACTTGCCGCCGACCTGGAGTTCACGGCTCGCCGAGTAGACGTACTGCTGGTCGGCGCTGCCCGGCACGCAGTCCCAGATGCGCTGCTGGACACCGTTGGCGGGGTTGCCGGTGTCGTCGAGGCACCGGTTCGAACCCTGGCCGACGATCTGGCCGGCGGCCGTCTGCGCGCCCCGGGTGAAGGTGACGGTGGCGTGCGAGGGCAGCGTGTAGGAGAACGATCCGGCGTTGTTCCAGGTGGTGGTGAAGGTGGTGGCGGAGGAGTTGTTGTTGTAGGCGACCAGCACTTCGCCGCCGTCGGGGTTCTTGTAGGCCTGGGCCCAGATGCCGCCGCCGTCGGTGTAGCCGATGCGGGTCGCGCCGGGGACGACGAACTTCGAGAACTGACCGAGCTGGTAGTAGTTGTCGGTGTAGGTGGCCTTGCCGGTGGCCTGGTCGACGGTGACCAGGCCGGTGCAGTTGGTGCAGCCGACGCCCATCTTCGGGCCGCCGTCGGTGTCGAGCGCCAGGTTCCACAGCAGGGCGCCGTTGGCCCAGTTGAAGGTGGATTCCAGGGCGAGTTGAGCGGCGTTCATGGGGGCGATGCCGGGTCCGGTGGAGCATTCGCTCTCGTAGATCCGCTTGTCCGGGTAGGAGTTGTGGATGGTGGTCATCTTGCCGAGGTCGTTCTGGTAGCAGTGCCACGCGGTGCCGTACATCGCGTTGCGGGCCGCCTGGTTGCCCATCAGCGTGTTGGCGTAGTTGGTGTCCACGTGGTCGGCGTCCCCGCCGAGAATCTTGGTGTCGGCGAATCCGGCCTGCTGGAGTGCCGGGGCGAGGTTGTCGGCGATGAAGGTCGCCTCGTTGCTCGCGGACCACAGCATCGCCGAGTACGTGGACGGTGAGATCGTCGGCTCGTTCTGCGGGGTGACGCCCCAGACGTCGACGCCCTTGGCCTTGTACTCCTGGAGGAACTTCACGTAGTACTGCGCCAGCGGGCCGTACATGTCCGAGCGCAGGGTGCCGTTGCCCTGGCCGAGCATCGTGTTGGTGGTCTTCATCCAGGCCGGCGGGCTCCAGTTGTTGGCGAAGAGCTTCATCGACGGGTTGAGCGCCTGGGCCTGCTTGATGATCGGGACGACGTAGGCGTCGTCGTGCGCGGTGGAGAAGTTCGCCAGACTCGGGTCGGCCACGCCGCCGTTGTCGTCGTAGGAGTAGGTGCCGGGGCTGCCGGCCGGTGTGGCCGTGTAGTCGGAGGAGCCCATCGGTGTCCGCATGAGGGACAGTCCGATGCCGGAGCCGCGGGTGAACAGATCGCGCATCACCCGGTCGCGGGTGGTGGCGCTGAGCTTGTTCTGCAGGAGGTACGCCGAGGTGTCGGTGAAGGCGGCGCCGAAGCCGTCGATGGTCTGGAACGACTGTGTGGCGTCCACCGTCAGGTTCACACTGCCCGAGGACACCGGCCCCAGGGCGATGCCCGGCTGCGGGGTGAGGGCCTGGCTCAGGTCGGACGTCGTCAGGGTCACGCCGATCGTGGCGCTCGCGGCCTGCGCGGGCGGCGCGGCGAGGACCGACACCCCGCCCGTGACGGCCAGCGTCAGCGCGGTGAGCTGCGCGCCGAGTCGGCGGGACGGTTGTCTCTTGTTCATGGAGATATCCCTGTTCACTTGTGGTCGGTTCTGCCTTCGGCGCGGGCCGGTCCGGAACGGCTCTGTAAAGCGGTCGGTCGGCGCCACCCCGGCCGCGGCACGGCGCACGGCCCGCTGCGGCGAGGGGTCCTGCCTGTTCGCATGGCCCGGTGCGGGCGAGGGTTGGCCACCGCACCGGGCCATGGGTCACACGGTGCTGATGGTCCACTGCATGTTGGTGCTGTTGCCCCACTCCCACAGCTTGGCGACAGCGCCCTCGGAGACGTTGCCGCCGCCGTCCAGGAGCTTGCCGGTGGTGCGGTTGACGATGTTGTACTGGCCGTCGCCGCGGTGCGTGATCTTCCACTGCTGGTTGGTGTGACCGTTCCAGGCCAGTTGTTTGCAGGTGGCGCCGTTGCTGGTGGCGCCCCAGCTGTCGGCGACCATGCCGTTGGCCCGGTTGACCAGCTTGTAGTAGCCGTTGCCGACCTCGACCGCCTGCCACTGGAGGTTGGCGCTGTCGAACCAGTGCCACTGCTTGAGGGCGGATCCGTCGGCGACGTTGCCGCCACTGTCCAGGGCCAGCCCGTCGGTGTAGTTGATGATCTTGAGGTAGGTCGAGGGGTTGAACTGCACCTTCAACGAGGTGATCTTGTCGTTCTGGCCGGTGACCCGCAGGTCGGCGTTGTCGGCGGTGAAGGTCCACTGGGTGCCGGTGAAGTTGTCGCCGGAGTAGGCGACGATCTGCTGCCCCGGGGCGAGCCTCAGCGAGGAGATGCTGAGCGCGGGCATCCCGTGCAGGTCCAGCTGGTCGGCGGTGTAGTCGCCCAGGCCGAGCGTGGCGGAGGTACCGCTGTAGTTGACGTCCGTGAAGACCAGGGCGCCGTCGACCGGCCGCAGCGTGGGGATCCGGCCGGAGAAGGTCAGCTTCAGTACGTACATGGGCGCGGAGTACGGCGCCGATGACGGCAGGGTCACCTTGAGCCCGGACGCGTCCTGGGTGCGGTTCGGGAGGTCGATGTAGGTACCGGCCGTGCTGTCCAGCAGCTTCACCGAGGTCAGCGACCCCAGGTTGATGCGACCGGAACTGAGCGTCTTGACGGTCAGCGAGCTGCCGGGGTAGCCGAGCACCGTGGCGTACAGGACGGTGTTCGCCTTGTTCCGGGTGAAGCGGATGTCCTGCGCGGTGCCGGCGCTCGGGTTCATGAAGGTGCCGCCGCCCATCTTCGTCGGCCCCTCCCCGTACGCGGTCCAGGCACGGGTCGAGTACACCGACTCACCGAAGCGCTTCAGGTAGTCGCCGATGCCCAGCAGGACGTCGCGCTGGCCCTGGGGGATGGTGCCGTCGGCCTTCGGCGCGATGTTGAGCAGGACCGTGCCGTTCTTGCTGACCCGGTCGATCATGGCGTGCAGCAGCAACTGGGACGTGTAGTAGCCGATGCCCTCGGTGTAGCACCAACTGCTGCTGGAGACGCTGTCGTCGGTCAGCCAGTAGGGGGATGTGATGTCGGCCGGGCCGCCACGCTCATAGTCGAAGACCTCGCCGTGGCCGTTGAAGGCGTCCTTGTAGGTGGCGACGACCTCGCGGCCCCAGGAGTTGGCCTGGTTGTAGTAGTAGGAGAGGAAGTTCAGCAGCTGGGTCTCGGCGATCTCGTCCAGGTGGACGTCCTGGTAGATGATGTCCGGCTCGGCCAGGTCGATGACCTCCTTGAGCTTGTCGTACCAGAGCTGCTCCTCCGTGGTCTTGTCCAGCTGTCCGTAGAGCTTCTTGAGGCTGGGGTCGGACTGCGCCGGTGCGGCCTGGAAGTAGCCGAGGTAGTTGTAGGCGTGGTGCATCGACACCAGCAGCTTGAGGTTCTTCGCGCGGACGGCGTCGGTGAAGAGCCGCAGCAGGTTGAGCTGGGGGCCCTTGGCGACCGAGTTCCACTCGTTGACCTGGCTGTCCCACATCGAGTAACCGTCGTGGTGCTCGGCGACCGGCCCGGCGAACTTCGCGCCGGCGTCCACGAACAGCTGCACCCAGTCGTCGGGGTCGAAGTTGCCGCCGGCCGACTTCAGCCTGGGCTTGAACTGGGTGAAGTTGCCGGCCTTGTCGTTCGCCCCGTTGATGAAGTTGTGGTACGGCCACGCGGACGTGGTGCCGTAGGTGGCGACATGGTGCTTGTTGACCCCGCTGTTTTCGAAGTACATGTTGCGCGGGTACCACTCGCTGTCGAAGGCGGGGACGCTGAAGACACCCCAGTGGAAGTAGATGCCGAACTTGGCGTCCTGGAACCACTCGGGAGCCGCCGGGTGCTGGTTCACCGAGCCCCAGGTGGGCGTGTAGGTGGACGGTGCCGCGACGGCGCGGCCGGAACCGAAGACGCCTCCCGCGACCGCGGCCGCCGCGACGGCCGTGGTACCGGCCAGAAACTGGCGTCTGTTGATCGCTCTCGACATGGCTGGACCTCCGAGGCAACTGATGTGCCGTATGACTGACGGGGACATCGCGGGAGCGGCGCTCCGGCGTGGGTGACCGGCACACCAGGCGGGGTGCTGGGGGTGCGAGCGGGGAGGGGAGGGAGGGGAGAGTTGCGCGTCGAGGGGACGAGGTGATGCGCGGCCGCCCCGCGTGCACGCAGGACCGTCACCGACCCGGTACCGGACTCAGCATGGAGTCGCCCTACTGAGCCCGTGATTGCTGGGATGTTTCCTGAGCTGCGAGGACGTTACGGTGACATGACCGGAGCTGACAAGGGCCCTTTCGACACGATTTCTGCGCCATGAGAACCCAAGCGTGGACAGGAGGAGCGCGAAACTGCCTCGCAGACGGCCGAACAGCCCTCCTGAACTCCACTTTTGCGTCAATCACCGGAGGAAGCTCCACTGTTGGCGGCAGTCAACAGTTCCGCAACGTCACCCCCAAGTACCGCACCCGCGCTCCCATGACGGGGCGGCCAGGCGCACCTCGACGCCTTCGGCGAGTCGGATCAAACCTGACCCAACCGCCACTGTGGGACACGGATCAAACACAGGGATCCCACCAATACATCCCAGCAATGAATTGTCACCCCGGCCCGCTGGTGACTAAAGTCGCCGCAGCACCAGACCTCCGATGACTCCACAGTCGCTTCGACGCAGCGCGTCTCGTGAGCGTCTCCGGTACCCGCTGCGTCTTCAGGAGTGCTGCCATGTCGTTCACCGAGCGCTCGTCAGCCCGCGTCGCCGCCCCCACCGGCCTCCCCCACGGCTACGACGACCCGGCGCGGCCCGTGTCCGACCGCGCGTACTCCGGCCTCGTCGACGCCCACCACCATGTGTGGAATCCCGACCGGCGGCCGCAACCCTGGCTGGACGAACCGGCGCACGGGCCGATCCGGCGCTCCTTCGGCATCGAGGACCTGCGGACGACCGCGACCCGGACGATCGCGGGCCGACGCCTGGAGCAGACCGTGGTCGTCCAGTGCGTGGCGTCCCAGCCCGAGACACGCGAGCTGTTGGCCCTGGCCGAGCGGGACCCCCTGATCGGTGGCGTCGTCGGCTGGGTGGACCTGACCTCGCTCGCCATCAGGGACATCCTCGACACACTGCGCTCGGGACCGGGCGGCTCCTATCTGCGCGCCGTGCGCCACGTCGTCCAGGGCGAGCCGGACTCCGCCTGGCTGCAACGGCCCGTCGTGGAGTCGGGGCTGCGCACCGTACGCGACGAGGGGCTCGGCTACGACGTGCTGATCGGCGCCCACCAACTGCCCCAGGCCATCAGGCTCGCCGAGCGCGTCCCCGGTCTGCCGCTGGTCCTCGACCACGCGGGCAAACCACCGATCACCGAAGGCGACCTGACCGACTGGGAACGCCAGATCCGCCTGCTGGCCGGCCATGAGCAGGTCCGGTGCAAGGTGTCGGGGCTGCTCACCGAGGCCGACCCCGAGACGTGGGACAGCGTGGACGTCCGGCCCGTGTGGGACGTCCTGCTCTCCGCCTTCGGCCCGAAGCGGCTCATGTTCGGCTCCGACTGGCCGGTCTGCGGCCTCGCCGGCGGCTGGAACGCCTGGGCGGCCACCGTCGAGGAGTTGCTGCACGACTGCTCCGGGACGGAGACCCGGGCCATCCTCGCCGGTACGGCGACCGAGTGCTACCGGCTGCGGCCCCGATGACCGGCGCCGCACGGTGGGGGCATCGGCTGGAAGCGACGCGGGGCGACGGCACGTACGCCAGCGGTCTCCGGGCGAGCGTGCTGCCGGGGAACTTCGGCGGCGCCGTGGAACTGCACCAGCCCGACTCGGCCGCCCTGCCCGTCTCCGGCGAGCAACTGACCCAGGGGGAAGGGTATTTGCACGCCATGCGGGAGGCACGGTGGCGACCTGGAGCAGCTCAGCGCGCACGACGCCGCGCCCGGCCGGGCCGCGGCACCGCTCCGTGACCCGGGATCAGCATTCGATGACGTTGACGGCGAGACCGCCGCGGGATGTCTCCTTGTATTTGATCTTCATGTCGGCGCCGGTCTGTTTCATGGTCCTGATGGCTTTGTCGAGGGAGACATGATGCCGGCCGTCGCCGCGCAGGGCCATGCGTGCGGCGGTGACGGCTTTCACGGCGGCCATGCCGTTGCGTTCGATGCAGGGGATCTGGACGAGGCCGCCGACGGGGTCGCAGGTGAGGCCGAGGTTGTGCTCGATGCCGATCTCGGCGGCGTTCTCGACTTGTTCGGGGCTGCCGCCGAGGGCTTCGGCGAACGCTCCGGCGGCCATGGAGCAGGCGGAGCCGACCTCCCCCTGGCAGCCGACTTCAGCGCCGGAGATGGAGGCGTTCTCCTTGAAGAGGATGCCGATCGCGCCTGCGGTGAGCAGGAAGCGGACGACGCCGTCGTCGTCGGAGCCAGGGATGAGGTCACGGTAGTGGTGCAGTACGGCGGGAATGATGCCGGCGGCCCCGTTGGTCGGTGCGGTCACCACCCGATGGCCGGAGGCGTTCTCCTCGTTGACGGCCATGGCGTAGAGGGTGACCCACTCCATCGCGTGCCGCTGCGGATCGCCCTGGGCGCGCAGGAGTCGGGCGGAGGGGGCGGCGCGGCGCCGGACCTTCAGCCCACCGGGCAGGATTCCCTCGCGTGACAGACCGGCTTCCACGCACTCGCGCATCACGGTCCAGATTTTCAGCAGCCCGTCGCGTATCTCCTGTTCGCCACGCCACGCCTGCTCGTTCTCCAGCATCAGGCCGGAGATGGAAAGGCCGGTCTCGCGGCAGCGTCGCAGCAGCTCGTCGCCCGTGGCGAAGGGGTACGTGAGCTGGGTGGTGTCGGGCTTGATCCGGTCGCTTCCGATGGCCTCCTCATCGACGACGAACCCTCCGCCGACCGAGTAGTACGTCTTCTTCGACAGGGTCCGGCCGTCCGCGGTGTGGGCGGTGAGAGTCATGCCGTTGGGGTGATGGGGCAGGGCACGGCGCCGGTGCAGTACCAGGTGGGCGTCGGGGTCGAAGGGGACCGGATGGGTGCCCGACACATGGAGCCGGCGGGTGCGGGTGATGCGTTCGACGTCGAGGGCGGCCGCGTCGACGTCGACGGACTCGGGCAGGTGCCCTTCCAGGCCGAGCATGACGGCGTTCGGGGTGCCGTGGCCGTGGCCGGTCGCGCCGAGCGATCCGAACAGCTCCGCGCGCAGGCCGGCCGTGTCGGCGAGGACGCCATCGGTGGTCAGGTGCTGGGCGAACATGCGGGCCGCGCGCATCGGCCCGACGGTGTGGGAGGAGGAGGGGCCGATGCCGACGGAGAAGAGGTCGAAGACACTGATGGCCACGGAAGACCCTCCTTGTCTGTCTCAGGGGATGCGGGCGCGCATCCGGTGCGGGTGGACGGCGGTGGTCCGGGCCGGCGGGGGCCGCGGTCAGATGCGGGGGCGGCGCATCCAGCGGGCGGTCTTGATCGCCATGTGGAGTTCCAGGCGGGTCGGGCCGTCGAGGGGGTCGGTGCCGATGGCGTCCTTGATGCGGCCGAGCCGGTAGTAGAGGCTGGTGCGGTGCAGATGGAGGTGCTTGGCGACCTGGTTGACGCTGGCACTGTCGTAGTAGACCTCCAGGGTGTGGAGGAGTTCGCCGGTGGCGTCGGCGGCGTACAGCCGGTCGTAGAGCGCGGACTGCTGGACGGCCTCCCGGCGCAGGTTCTGCGCGAGGAACCGGTACGGCCCGATGCCGTCCCAGTCGGCCAGAGGGCCGAGCGTGGGGTCGACGGCTGCCGCCTGCGCGGCGGCGACGGCCTGCTGGTAGGCGTCGGGGAGGCGGTCGACGGTCTTGAGAGGGCCGCTGACGCCGATGAACACCGGGTGCGGTGTATCGGTCGGAACCGCCGTGCTGCGGACGGCGGCGGCAAGGTCGTGGTGCAGCTGGAGCGGAGTGTCGGCGCCGTGGCTGGAGCGGGCGAGGACGGTGGTGTGGGTGTCCTGCACGGACGTGGCCAGTACATGGCTGTGGGCGGCCAGGGTCTGGTGCAGGGCCACGCGCAGCTGTGCGGTCTCGGTGTCGCTGCGGCGGGCCGGGTCCCGGCCGGGGATGGGCAGGCACACCAGGGCGTGCACGGTGTCCAGTGCGTACAGCGCCGGCCACGACGCGAGTTCCTCACATGCGGCCTGGTCGGCCCGGCAGGCGTGCCGGAAGACGGCTTCGCGGTGGCGGCGCTCCTCCAGCTGCGGGTTGGCCTTGTCGTACTGCAGGGCGGCCAGGGTGTCGATCTGTTCGCCGAGCAGAGTGAGCCGGTCGAGGAGGAGGGGGATGGACCAGTCGTCCTCGGAGTGCAGGATCCACAGGGTGCCCGTCTTCACTCCGTGGTGCAGGAGGGGGACACAGAGACGGGCGCGCATGCCCAGGTCCGGGTTGGGCGGTACTTCCACGGGCCGGGTGGCGGTGGCGACGCCGTGTCGGTCCTGCCAGGCGCGGACGTCGTCGGGGACGGCGCGGGTCAGCAGAGAGCGGATGCGCGCGTCGTCGGCGCGGCCCTGCTGCACGCTGTAGGTCACCAGGCGGCCGCTGAGGTCGTCGACGGATACGCCTTTGCCGAGAGCGGCGGCGATCTCGTCGACGAGGCCCTGGATGTCGCTGCTGTTCATGCCGCGCTGTCCCTTGGGTCGTGGAGTGCTGAGGAGGGGTAGGGGCGCGTGGAGCGTCGGGCGGGTGAGGCCCCGGTGCTCAGGCTAGGGCCGCGCCGGGCGGACCGCGTTCAGCTGCACGGGTTGGGGGTCGGCCCAGATGCCCGGTCCGAGGAGCGCGCGCAGTTCTGCCGCTCCGTGCGTGCTCGCGGGGCCGGTGTTGGTGAGGGAGTGGTGGATGACGGCGGCGACGTGGGGCATGAGCGCGGCGTCGGCTCCCCGGCGCACGATCTCCTGGGTACCCAGCCTGATGCCCTGCGCGGGCGTGTCGGGCGTCTGCCGGGGCAGCCGGCACGTGCCGGCATGGATGCCGTGGGCGGCCAGGCGGGCGACCGCGTGACCCCCTCCGCCCAGCGCGGTGGCGTCGACGACGATCTGGTGGGTGCGGGTGTAGCCGCGGTCGGCTCCGAGGAGGGCGTAGCCGTGACCGGCCAGCTGATCCGCCAGGTGCTGGGCCGCGGTGATGGTCGGTGCGGCCCAGGACGGCTCCTGCGCGACGGCCTCGGCCGCGGCGATGGCGAGCGGGCCGAGCCGGGCGGGGTCGTAGTTGGAGCTGAGGACGGGGTAGGCGGCGTGGGAGATGGCCTCGGCCAGCTGTGGGTCGTTGGTGACGGCGGCGCCGCCGGCGGGCCCGGCGAAGGTCTTGTAGGTGGAGAAGGTGACGATGTGGGCGCCCTCCGCGAGCGGTTCCTGGACGTGTCCGGCGGCGATGAGTCCGGCCGTGTGAGAGGCGTCGTGTATCAGGAGCGCGCCGGTGCGGTCGGCGGCCTCGCGCAGCACACCGAGCCGGTGGGGAAACAGCGTGACGCTACCGCCCACCAGGATCAGCCTGGGCCGGTGGGCGGTCAGGAATCCGTCCAGCAGGCGCGCGTCGACGTCCAGGTCGGTGCTGCTGTACGGCAGGTGGGCCACGTTCAGGCCGCGCACCCCGGCGGTGGCGTGGGCGTGATGGCTGGCGTGGCCCCCGGCCTCCGGGGAGAGCACGGCGATGGTGTCTCCGGGCTGGGTGAAGGCACTGTAGAGGGCGAGGTTGGCCATGGTCGCGGTGAGGAAACGGACCTCGGCGTAGGCGGCGCGCATGGCACGGGCGACCTGAGTGGTGGCGATGACTTCCAGGGCTTCGATCTCCTGGACGCCGGTCTGGAGTTTCCCTCCGGGCCAGCCCAGGGCGGGGCGGGTGGACAGGTCGCCGGCGTGGGCGGCACGGACTGCCGGGGAGAGCACGTTGGTTCCGGCGTACAGCACGAGACCCTCGGTGGCCGTGCGGTGGTGGAAGGCGTCCAGCTCACGGGTGACCGCGTCGGTGACCTCGGCCGGTCCTTCCTCGCGGTGGAGGGTCTCCAGTTCGCGCAGCCGCCGCCGGCTGGCGGCGTCGGCCCAGGGTGCGATGGCGGGGGGCGGGTGGGCGTTCACGAGGAGAGGCTCCTTGCCGGGCGGGGAGAACGAGTGGTCGGCGGGCTGCCGCCGTGGTTCGGCAGCCCGCCGGGTGCGGGCCGTCCGGGAGGGGCCCGTGTGTCGCCGGTGCGGCGGCGACGGCTTTCACCAGAGCCGGGTCACCGGGGGTCTCCCGGCGGCCCGGTCGCGGTCAGTCGACGAGGTGTGTCGCGGGCTTGTCGCCGGCTCCGGCGTCGACCGTGGAGGGGCGGACGCCCGGTTCGCCGGAGGCCGCCGCCGCTTCCCGGGCGGCCATCCTCGGCCGGGCGTACAGGTAGCCACCGATGAGGGCGGCGGCCCACACGGGCAGCGCGTACAGGGCGATGCGGTTGTCGGGATCGAAGCCGAGGATCACCGTGACGAATGCCAGGAAGGCGATCACGAGCCAGCTCAGCGGGGTGGCGAAGGGCAGCCTGAACCAGCTCTCGTGCACCTCGCCCCGGGCCAGACGTCGACGGTAGATCATGTGGCAGACGATGATGACCAGCCAGCTCCAGATCGCGCCCAGGGTGGCGACCGAGGAGATGTAGACGAAGGCCTGGTCCGGTACGGCCGCGTTGACCAGGACGCCGATCATCATGGCGGCGCCGGACGCCAGGATCGCGGCGGCGGGCACATGCCCCTTGTTGACGGTGGCGAACCGGGCGGGCGCGACGCCGTCCGCGGCCAGCCGCTTCAGCAGGCGCCCGTTGCTGAACAGACCGGAACTGCAGGAGGACAGGGCCGAGGTGAGGACGACGAAGTTCATGACGCTGCCCGCGGCCGGCAGTCCGATGTGGGTCAGCGCCTTCACGAACGGGCTCTCGCCCGCGCTGAACTCGGTCCAGGGGAACAGGGTGAGCAGCACCAGCAGCGAGCCGACGTAGAAGATGCCGATCCGCCACGGGATCGAGTTGATGGCCTTGGGCAGGACGGTGTCGCGGTTCTTCGTCTCGGCGGCCGTCATGCCGATCAGCTCCACGCCCTGATAGGAGAAGACCACGATCTGGAAGGCGAGCAGGACCGCCATCCAGCCGTTCGGAGCCGCACCACCGTGGTTCCACAGGTGGGCGAGGGCACTGTTCTCACCGGCGTCGCCGATGCTGAAGACCGCGACGAGGGTGCCACCGACGATCAGCCCGAGGATGGCGGCGATCTTGATGGACGCGAACCAGAACTCCGCCTCGCCGAACGCCCCGACCTTCAGCAGGTTCAGCAGCACCAGCGCCACGAGGACGACGAAGGCGGTGACGTACTGAGGGACGGACGGGAACCAGTAGTGCACGTAGATGCCCGCCGCGGTGATCTCGGCCATGCCGATCACCGTCCACGTCGTCCAGTAGCCCCACCCGGTGACGAAGCCGTAGGCGGGGCCCATGAACTCACGGGCGTACTCGGCGAAGCTGCCGCTGACCGGACGGTAGATGAGCAGCTCGCCCAGGGCGCGCATGATGATGAAGATGAACACGCCGGTGACCGCGTAGACGCCGATCAGGGCGGGCCCGGCCTTGGCGATGCCGCCGCCTGCCCCGAGGAACAGGCCGACGCCGATGGCTCCGCCGACGGCGATCATCCGGATGTGGCGCTTGGTGAGGCTCTGGGCGAGCCCGTCATCGGTGAGTTCGACGCCGTGGGCCGGCGGCCGAGGGGTGGTGGTACCCATGGAAGGTCTCCTTCGGGTACGGCGGAGCCGTCGCGCGACAGGCGCCGCCGGAGCGGGGTGGTGAACAGCAGACCCGTGTGGGGAGCCGGGCTTCGGCGACGCCTGTCGGACGTCGTGCGTGGGGAGGGTCGCGCGCTGGGGTGGTGCGCGCCGGAGGGTCAGGCCGTGTAGGCGATCGTGAAGCTCTTGTGCTGGGTGAAGCTTTCGAGCGCGCCGTCCACGGAGTACTCGCGGCCCAGGCCGGACTGCTTGATGCCGCCGTAGGCCATGCCGGGGATCTGTCCGCCACCGCGGTTGATCTGGATCCACCCGGCCTGCAGCCGGTTGGCCGTGCGCAGCGCCTGGTCGATGTTCTTCGACCACACGTAGCCGGCCAGCCCGTAGGTGGAGTCGTTGGCGGCCTCGACGACCTCTTCCTCGTCATGCCAGGGGATGACGACCAGGACCGGGCCGAAGACCTCCTCGCGGGTGATCTCCCAGTCGGCGTCGACACCGCTGATGACGGTCGGCGCGACGTAGTAGCCGTCCTGGTCGACCGGCCGACGGACACCGCCGGTGATCAGCTTGCCGCCCTTGTCGAGGCCGGACCGGATGTAGCGGCAGACCTTGTCGTACTGCGTCTCGCTCACGAGGGCGCCGATGTCGCTGTCCTCGTCGAGCGGGTCGCCGATCCTCAGCTGCGCCAGCTTGCCGGTCAGCTTCTCCAGGAACGAGTCGAAGATGTCCTCGTGCAGGTACAGGCGGGAGCCGGCGGTGCAGGACTGGCCCTGGCGGGTGAAGCGCATACCCATGATCACGCCGTCGACGGTGGCGTCGTCGTCGGAGTCGGGAAAGACGATGACCGGGGACTTCCCGCCCAGCTCCAGGGTGACCGGCGCGATCCGGTCGGCGGCCGCCGCCAGGATGCCGCGCCCGACCCCCGTGGAGCCGGTGAACGTCAGCTTGGCGATGTCCGGGTGGGAGGCGATACGCGCGCCCGCCACGGCACCGGAACCGGAGAGCACGTTCAGCACACCGTCGGGCAGGATCTCCGCCGCCCACTGCGCCAACCGCAGCACACCCAGGGGGGCCAGCTCGGCGGACTTGAGGACGAGGGTGTTGCCCATGGACAACGCCATGGCGATCTTCAGCGCGGACAGCTGCACCGGTGCGTTCCACGGCACGATCCCGCCGACGACGCCGAGCGGCTCGCGCACGGTGTAGGACAGCAGGCCGTCGCCGAGCGGCAGCGTCTCGCCCTTCTGCTCGGAGGCGACCTGTCCGTAGTAGCGGAAGATGTCCACCGCGGAGGCCGCCTCACCGCGAGCCTGGGTGCGCAGGGCGTTTCCGGTCTCCGAGGCGATGATCCGCGCCAGTTCCTCCTGGTGCTCGGCGATCCTGTCACCGAGCTTGATCAGCAGGGCGCCGCGCTCCCGCGAGGGCCGGGAACGCCAGGCCGGGAACGCCTCCCGCGCGGCCGCGACCGCCCGGTCCACGTCCGAGGCGCCTGACGCGGGTACGCGGGCGATGATCTCGCGGCGGCCGGGGTTCTCCACCTCGATCCACTCGCCGGAGTCCGCCGGACCCCACACGCCGCCGATCAGCTGGTGGACGGAGGGAATCTCCACGCCTGTGGTGCTCACTTGCCGGTCTCCTTGGTCTGCAGGCGGACGCCGGCGAAGTCCTCGTAGAACTCGACGACGCTGGTGAAGTCCTTGCTGCCGCGGCCCAGTCGGCGGCCGATCGTGAACAGGTCCCGTACGGCGTTGGACAGCGGCAGCGGCACCGGGCCCGAGGCGGCGGAGGCCAGGAACAGGCTCAGGTCCTTGTGCATGAAGTCCAGCGCGAAGCCGGTCGGCCGCTCGGCGGTGAACAGCGTGCGCGGGAAGTAGCCGGACAGCACGTTGCTGTTGGCAGAGCTCTTGGTCAGTACGCTCACCGCGGTGTCCAGCTCCACGCCCTGGCGTACCGTCATGGTCAGGGCCTCGCCCAGCGCCGCGATGTTGATGGCCGTGATGAGGTTGTTGGCGAGCTTCACGACCTGACCGCTGCCGCTGTCCCCGACCCGCACCACGCTGCCGGCATAGGTGTCCAGGAGCGGGCGCACCTTCTCCAGGGCCGCCTCGTCACCGCCCACCATGATCGCGAGCGTGCCCGCCTCCGCTCCCTGCACTCCACCGCTGACCGGCGCGTCCAGGAAGCGCACGTCCTGCGCCGCCGCCGTCGCCGCGAGCCGCCGTGAGGTGTCCGGATCGATCGTGCTGTGATCGACGATCACCGCGCCCTGCTGGGCGTGCGGCAGGATCTCGCCGACCACCGCCTCCACGATCGCCGGCGTGGGCAGACTCAGAAGGACGGCCGCAGCCCCCTCGGCGGCCTGCGCGGCCGACGCCGCGGCGCGGGCCCCCGCCTCCACCGCGGCCTGCACCGCGGCGGCGTTCAGGTCGAAAACCGCCACGTCGTGGCCGGCCTTCACCAGATGGGCGACGACTCGCCCACCGATGTTCCCCAGCCCGACAAAGGCGACTGTTGCACTCATCCGAAGACTCCGATCTCAGCTGGTTCCCAGCCACTGCCCGAGGGGCGTGAGCAGCTGGAATCCGACGGTGTGCAGACCGTACGGCCCGGCTGAAACCGGTCACCACCGGCAGATGCCGAAAGCTGTGCCGCGTTCCTTTCGGCATTTGTAGAAGGGCCGCCCCATGTGCAGAGGGCGTGGACCGCCTCCCTCGGGAGGTGGTCCACGCCCTCTGCGTCCGGCGGCGCGGTCGGCCGATGTCGTTGGGGCTATCGCCCTTGTTCCGCCCCCGATGGGCCCTCTCCGCTCTCCACGAGGACTCGGACGTCCCACGGCCCCAGCTCGAGGGACTCGCCCTCCGCGCAGGGCCGACCGCTGACGACGTCCCGGAATGTCTGGGGAAGCCGCACGGGCTGTGGTGTCCAGGACCAGTTGTGCAGGAAGTGGACGCGACGGCCGTCGGCCGCGGTCGCGCTCGTGCGGGTCACGCTCGCGGGCAGGCCGGACCAGGCGTCGAGGGACGACGGACACGCCCACGCCAGCAGCGCCTGGGCCAGGCTCTCGTCGGGCACGGTGCCGACGCAGGTGATGCGCCCCTCGCCGACCCGGCGTGTGGTGACGGCCGGCCACCGGCCCAGATGGGGGTGGTCGTACCGCGCCAGGACGGTGGCGTCGTCGACGACGAGGCTGTCGGCCCATCGGGTGGCCGCGGCCGGCCCGCCGTTCGCCAGAGCGGCGTGGGCGGCGATGACGGGCACCGCCTCGTTCAGATTGCCGAACTCCGCGTAGTGCACGCCCGCGGCGGTGGCCAGCCGGGCCGGCATGACGTCGGTGCGGGCCCGGCCCTCCTCGTCGCCGTACCCGGTGCGCGGCCCCAGAACCAGATGGCCACCCGCCTCCGCGTAGGCCCCGAGCCAGTCGAGCGTCCGGTCGTCGGTGAGGTACAGGCCGGACACGACCAGCACCCGGTGCTGCCGCACCGCCTGCTCGGGAGGCGTGTCGGCGAGTTCCCGGGCGTGCACGATGCGCGCCTGGAGCCGGGCGTCGAACGCGCCTCGGTGGAAGGGGTCGAACAGGGCGTCGTAGGAGTCGGGGTCGGGGCTGCCGTCCGGGTGGGCGAGCGGTGGGTACTTCTCCATCAGCCACTTGGTCGGGCGTGAGTAGACCAGAGCGACGTCCGCGTCCGGGACCAGGTCCACGACCAGATCTCCCGCCGCCTCGAACTCGGCGCCGATGCCGGCCACTTCCGCGTGGATCCGGCCGGGCCGGCCACTGTGCGGCAGCACACCGCCCCAGTAGGTCTCGCCGCCGAAGTGCAGGGTGTGCCAGTGCCAGTACTCGATCATCCGCGCTCCCCGGGACACGAAGGCCCACGCGGCCTGGCGCAGTTGCCCGTCGTACGGAGGGCGGTTCTCGAACGGGCCGCCCACGCCGCCCGCGTTCGTCTCGGTGACGAGGAAGGGCTCCTGGCGGGAGGAGTACATGCGGTCGGCCCTCAGGTACAGCCCCCGCGGGCCCATGGCCTTCCACGGGTGCCGGACGGGGACATTCTCGCCGGGCAGTCCCAGTGCGTCCTGTGTCTCGTAGTAGGCGTTGCCCGAGGAGACGTCGAGGGCGTCGGTCATCGTGTCGTCGTCGACCGCGGGGCGACCGTAGTCGATGCATGTGGTGACGAACTGCTCCGGGCGCGCGTACTCCCGCACGATGCCGGCCTGGCAGGCGATGAACTCGTTCACCTGCCGGGCCTGGAACTCCCGCCACGCGATGTCGTACTGAGGCTGTGCGTTGCCGTCGGGCGTCCACAGGTCGGCCCAGGTGGACAGCCGGTGCGACCAGTAGACCAGACCCCACGCCCGGTTGAGGGTCTCCACGTCACCGTACTTCGCCCGCAGATCGTCGACGAAGCGCTGGAACACGCCATGGTTGTACAGGAGTTCGTTGCCGGGTTCGTTGTCGACCTGGTATCCGATGACGGCCGGGTGGTCGGCGTACCGTTCGAGGATCCTGCGGGTCACCCGCTCGGCGTGGAAGCGGAACGCCGGGTGGGTGATGTCGGCCTCCTGCCGGGCGCCCCAGGGGATGCGCCGGCCGGTGCCCCGCTCCCCCGCGATCTCCGGGTACTGCCGGGCGAGCCACGGCGGCACCGCGTACGTCGGGGTCCCCAGGAGGACCGAGATGCCGCGTTCGTGGGCGCCGTCCAGGACGGGCCGGAGCCAGTCGAGGTCGAAGCGGCCGTTCTCCGGTTCCCAGGTGGACCAGACGGACTCGCCGACCCGGATGACGGTGAAGCGGGCCTCGGCCATCAGATCGAGGTCGTCCTTGAGACGGTCGTACGGCTGGTACTCGTGGTAGTAGGCCGCGCCGAACAGGACGCGGCGCGGCAGCGAGGTCATGACGAGCCCTCTCCGTGGTAGCGGAAGTCGGCGAAGTGGACGGTGCCGTGCTCGGCGAACACGCCGGTCACGCGGCCGGTGAAGGGTGACGCCAGTTCGACGGACCAGAAGCGGCCGTCCAGTTCGGCGAGTGTTGTCTCGGTGCCGGACTCGTCCACGACGACGAGCCTGATCGTGTCGCCCGGCGGGAGCCAGGGCACCTCGTGGGGTTCGGGCACACGGGTTTCGAGCCGCAGGAGTACCTGTGCGCCCGGTACCTCGGCAGTCCAGGTCTGGGTCAGCGCGGGCAGGTTGCCCCGTGCCGTGACCAGGAGGCCGTCGCCGGACGGTGCCCGTTCGGCGACCAGCGTGACCGTGTACCGCTCGTCGAAGCGCAGACCGATCCCGCCCCTGCCGTCCGCCGGGTCGACGCGGGTCTCGAACAGGCTGCTCAGATGGCGCTGCCGGCGGCCGACGAAGTCGGGCCGGAAGGTGTCCAGGCCGCCGGAGCCCGCGCTCACGGTCAGATGACCGGGTCGTGCGTCGAGGGACGCCACGTCGGCGGGGGCCCGGCCCACCGCCAGCCAGCCGGGGTCGGCCAGGGCGGCCGGGTCGGTGAACTCGACGTACTCGTCCAGTGGTTCCGGGCGCGGGTTCACCTCCACGGGCGCCGGGCAGGGCCAGTCGTCGACCCATTCCACGCCGGTGACGTACGTTTCCCGCCCCAGGGGCGAGGCCTTGCCCGCCATGCGCGTGCCGAGCAGCACCAGGACGTCCTCGCCGTGCGGGCCGCGGACCAGGTCGGCGTGGCCGGTGCACTGGACGGAGCGGTCGGTGCCCGAGGCGCACAGCACCGGGTTGCCCGGGGCTCCTTCGAACGGCCCCTCGATGCTCGGGCCCCGGGCGACGCTCACCGCGTGGCCGTACCCGGTGCCGCCTTCCGCGATCATCAGGTACCAGTGGTCGCCGCGCCGGAACAGGTGCGGCGCCTCGGGTGCGACCAGCCCCGTTCCGGACCACAGTTCCCGGGGTTCCTCCAGCGCCCGTCCCTCGGCGAGGTCGACCCTGGCCTGGAGGATGCCCCGGTGCTCGACGACCGTCGTCCCGTCCAGGTGCAGGCCGCTGTAGGTGACGTAGGCGGCGCCGGTCTCGTCCCAGGCCAGGTCGGGATCGATGCCGATGATTCCGTCGAGGGTGGTGCCGTCGCTCCAGGGTCCGGCCGGGTCGGCGGCGGTGAACACGACGCAGCCTCGGGGACTGGTGGCCACCGTGACGATCACGTGGAAGAGGCCGTCGTGGTGGCGGATGGTCGGGGCCCACACTCCCCCGGAGTCCGGCACGTTCGCGACTCCCACCTGCTCCTCACGGGTCGCCACGTTGGCGATGTGTTCCCAGGTGACGAAGTCGGTGCTGCGGTGGACCGGCAGCGCCGGAAGGTACTCGAACGACGAGGTGACCAGGTACCAGGTTCCGTCGACGAGGACACAGCTGGGGTCCGGGTTGAATCCGGGGATCAACGGGTTGGGCAGCGGTGCGGCCGGGCGCGGGTTCGGTGATGTCATGGCTGGTCCTGCCTGTTCGAGGGTGCAGGGGTCACGGGATCGCCCGGGGAAACCGGCGGCTTCGCGGGCTGATCCGTGACCTGGTCGGTCGTCCCGTCGGGCGGGGTGGCGCCCCGCCGTCCGGATCTGCGCCAGGGCTCGCACACCAGCGCCGCGAGGAACGCGAGACCACATGCCGCGGCCAGCGGGGCGCGGGCTCCCCAGCCGGTGACGAGCAGCCCCGCGAGAGTGGTCCCGGCCACGTTGCCGATGGCGAGCACGCTGCCCATCCATCCGAACGCCTCGGCGGCGGAGCCCGTCGGCGCCGTCGCGGACAGCCGTTCGAAGAGGCTGGACAGCGCAGGTGCGACGGTCATGCCCCAGAAGAAGAGCAGTACGATCAGAGCGGTCCGGCCGGTGGTGAGCGCCAGCAGCCCCAGTCCCGCCGCCACGTACAGCAACGGGCGCCGCAGCCTCGCCTTCTGACGCCTGCGCGCACCATGGACCAGTCCGCCCACGAGAGACCCGAGGCTGCCCACCGCGAGCACGAATCCCGCATCCGTCGACACCTCCGAGCCGCTCACCAGGGCGACCACGCCGAGGACCTGGGCCGCCAGCGCGCAGGTCAGCAGCGCTCCCGCCGCGAAGAGACGGGGCAGACCCCGCACCCGCAGCACGGCCCCGCCGCGGACGGACGCCGCGACCACGCGGCCGGCCTCCGCCTCACGGCCCGCCGCGTAGGCGAGCGTTCCGACGAGAACGAGCGTGCCGCACGCGGCGAGCGCGAGGTGGGGCCCGCCGAAGGCGGCCAGGGACGACGTGATCACCGGCCCCACGACGAAGACGACTTCCTGCGCGGTCGCCTCGAGTGCGAAGAAGGTGCGTCCCTGTTCCGGACGGACCAGTACCGGCACTGTCGCCCGGACCGTCGAGGTCAGCGGAGGCGTGCACAACCCCAGGCACAGGGACAGGCAGACCAGCAGTACCGGTTCCGGGGGAACCAGGATCAATGTCGCCATGGCCACGGTATGCAGTACGGCGGTGACGGCGAGGACCCGGCGACGGCCGCGCGCCTCGGCCAGTCTGCTCAACAGTGGTCCGGAGACCAGGGCTCCGATCATGCCGACCGCCGACACCGCGCTGTACACCGCGTAGCTCGACCGATCGATGGTGAGCATCAGCATGGCGAGGCTGGTCATGCCCTGGTTGAAACGCCCCACGATGGAGGTGAGGAACAGCCAGGACACCGAGGGAGTGCGCAGGAACTCCCGGTAGGCGGCTACGGGCACGGCCGAGCCCTCGCTGCGTCACGGTGGGGCTGACGTGATGTGTTCACTCTGTTCCTTGTCGAGGTGTGTGTGCGCTGCGGCTGCGAGGAGCCCCGGCATGAGCACCCGGGTCAGCGCACGACGACCCGTACCCGGCCCAGGTTGCGCGCCCGGGCGAACGGCGTGTGCGCGTCGCCCTCGCGCTGAGCGGTGGCGCGCAGTGCCACGAAGTACGTGCCGGGCTTGTCGTAGGTGAAGGCCGCCTGTACCTCCGCGGTCTCCCGCGCGGGGCCGCAGGGGTGTGCGGTGAAGGTCCCGGATCCGGTGAAGTCCCATTCGGTGGACACGAGCCGGCCGGCCTTCGGGGGCATCTCGATCCTGGCCCGGAAGACGACCGGCCGTCCGGCGGCGACCTCGATCCGGTCCCGGCCGTGCACCGTGAGGTCGACGACGGGCTGGACACCCAGCCGGGCGCGGGCCCGCGTCGGCACCTCGACCTGGCTGTCGCGCATGGTGTACGAGGTCGTCCGCGCCGGTGCCCTGCCCTTTTCCACCCAGGCGCTCAGGTCACGGAGTGCGTGCTCCAGGATGCCGGTCCACTCGACCAGTCGGGTCGCACGGGCTCCCGTGACGGGACCCTCCAGATGGTCGGCGCTGTCGTTGTACCAGAGCCGGTAGGTGTCGTCGAACCGGTCGCCCATGGCCTGCTTCACCTGGGCGCCGTACCAGTCGGCGGGCACGGGGCAGGCGTCGCAGTCGAGCAGGTTGGCGACCACAATGACCTTGCCGTTCACCTTGCCGGTGTGCGTGCCGCCGTCGCTGGTGCCGGCGGATATGAGTGGGCCGATCTGGATCGCCCGCTGCGGGTACAGGGGCTGTCCGTCCGGTCCGCGGTACTGGTCGAAGGTGTGGAATCCGGGCCGGGTCGGAACCTGATGCCGGTGGTAGGCGTGGAAGGCGAGGTACCAGCGGTTGTCGGACTGGAGCCTGACACCGCCGGCGAGGGCGTCGAGGACGTCCGCGCTGTTTCCGTCCGCGAGGGTGAACACCTTGGCGTCGACGTCCAGCGAACCCTTCAGCGCGCCGACGTCCGTCGTGCCGTCCGCACCGCGGACCGTGAAGTCGAGGGGTGTCCTGATCGCTGTCGACGGCACACTGTCGAGGAGGAGAGCCGTCGGCACGTTGTCCGCGTTGCGGCGCACCTCGGTGACGGTCGATGTGTGATCGATCCGCGCGGCACGGACCAGGTCGCCGAGAGGGGACTTCTCGGTGCCCAGATAGCCCGGCTTCGACCAGAAGTCATCCGCGTACGTGGGATCGATGCTGCGCACGACGGCCACGAACCCCAGCAGGTTGTCGGGGTCCACCGGCAGTTTGAGTACGTAGGAGTAGTCCTCCCACGTCCGGAGCGGAACACCCATGCTCGACACCTCGCGCAGCATGGCGCGCTCGACGCTGTTGAGACCGGCGTAGGGATCGCCCGTGCCTCCGGGGCTGACCGCGTCACCGATGCGGGCGGCCTTCTCCCGCAGCACGAGCCTGGCCAGGGCGCGCACGGTGAAACTGTTCGGGATGGACACCGGGCTGCCGGGTATGAACGGCACCGCTCCGTCCCACACGCCCACGGTGTTCTCTATGGCGCCGATGGTCTGGTAGGAACCGCCGCTGCCGCCGTAGAGGTATCCGTAGATCCGCCGGCTGGAACGGTAGTACTTCGCCGCGACCGTCCTGGAGAACTTGGCCGCCGCCGCCTCGACGCGGTAACCGATGCCTCCGTTGGTCTGGACGACGTACGCGCCGCTGGCCGCGCCGAAGGCGACGACGTCGTCGGGGGCCTGCTCGTCCTGGGTCGGGTACACCTTGTGGAAGAACCGCCCCTGCCACTGCTTCTCGGGGGGCAGGTAGATGGTGAACTTCTTCGACGTGCCCTCGAAGTGGCCGGACACCTTCCGGTGCCGCACGGGGGAGGTGAGGTCTTCCTCGCTGTCGATCACGGGCCGGTTGTACGTCGGGTCGTCGCAGTCGGGCGTGATCTGCACGGGGCCGCCGGGGCCGCTCGCCGTGCAGGTCGGCCGTGCCTCGGCCGAAGCGGGGGTACTGAGCAGCGGGGTCGCTCCCAGCACGACGGCGGTGCCTGCCGCCGAGGTGCGGACGAAATCGCGTCTGGAGGGTCGTCGTACGGTCATGTGCTTCTCCTGGGAGGGGAGGTGCTGCGCTGGTTCGTGGTGGGCTGACGCGGGTTCCGCGCTGCTGCGGGCATGCCGGGGAGCCGCCGGTACTCACCGGCGTACGGGCCGACCGGCGCGGCTGTGCGTCAGCGGGCGTCCGTGGTCTCGGGCACGCCGGTGCCCTCGGCGGCGGCGAGGCTCAGCCGCTTCGCCCGGCGGACGCGCTGTCGCTTCGGGTCGGCGACAGGCGCCGCCATCTGGAGCTTGCGGGTGTAGGGGTGCTGCGGATTCGTCGCGACGTCGTGGGCGTCGCCGATCTCGGCGATGCGCCCCTGGTTGAGGACGGCGATCCGATCGCTCACCTGGTTCACCACGCCCAGGTCATGGCTGATGAACAGATACGCCACACCCGTGTCGCGCTGGATGTCCTGGAGGAGCGCGAGCACCCGGGCCTGTGTCGTGACGTCCAGGGCGCTGGTGGGTTCGTCGCAGATGATGACCGAGGGGTCCAGGGCGAGGGCCCGCGCGATGGCGACGCGCTGCCGCTGCCCGCCGGAGAACTCCCGCGGGTACCTTCCGCCGGAGTCGGCCGGGAGACCGACGGCGTCCAGGAGTTCCCGTACCCGTGCCCGTCCGTCCCGGGAGCCGGCGGCGAGAAGGGGTTCCACCAGGATGTCCTCGACCACCATCGACGGGTTCAGTGAGGAGTAAGGGTCCTGGAACACGACCTGGATGTCGCGTGCGATCTTGCGTCGGCGGGCCCGGGAGATGTTGCTGATGGCCTCGCCGCGGAAGAAGACGGAGCCGGAGGTCACCGGCGCGAGCCCGAGGATCGCCCGGCCGATCGTCGTCTTCCCCGATCCGGACTCGCCCACCAGGCTCAGGGTCTCCCCCGCGCGCAGGTCGAACGAGACGTCGTCGATCACCGTGGCGCCCGTGCCCCGGCGCCCTCCGTAGCGCACGACGAGGTTCTCGACCTTCAGGACCGTCTCCGTCATCCGTCACACCTCCGCGATCTCGACACGGCGTGCCGACGAGAGCAGTTCCCTTGTGTACGCCTCGGCGGGCGCCTCGAAGAGCGCGTCCACATCACTGCGCTCCACGATGTGTCCGTCCTTCATCACGCTGACCCGGTCGCAGAGGTCCGCCACGACGCCCAGATTGTGCGTCACGAGGATCACGGCGAGGCCGCGTTCGTCCCGCAGCTCGCGGAGCAGTTCGAGTACCTCCGCCTGAACGGTCACGTCCAGGGCGGTGGTCGGCTCGTCCGCCACGATCAGGTCCGGGCCCGAGGCGATCGCGCCGCAGATGAGGACGCGCTGGGCCATGCCGCCGGAGATCTCGTGCGGGTACTGCCCGAAGACCCGTTCCGGGTTCTTGATCCCGACCCGCGCGAGGAGGGCCAGCAGTTCCTGTTCCGCCTCCCGCTTCGTGATGTCCTTCACCGCGCGCAGGCCGTACGTGAGCTGCGCGCCCACCGTGAAGCAGCTGTCGAGGTTCGACATGGGTTCCTGCGGTACGTAGGCGATCCGCCGGCCGCGCGCCTCACGCATGTGCTGCTCGTCGGCGAGCAGATCCTTGCCGTCGAGGACGATGCTGCCGCCCAGGACGACCGCCTCGCGGGGCAGGATGCCGAGGGTGGAGAAGGCGATCTGCGACTTGCCGGACCCGGACTCGCCGACCAGCCCGTGGATCTCTCCGCGCCGTACGTCGAGGTCGACGCCGTGCACCACCTCGTTCACCCCGTCCTCGCCGTCCGGGTAGCCGATGCGCAGGCCGCGTACCGACAGCACCGTGTCCGCCGGAGCGGTCGTCGTCTCCTCGCCCGCCGTCCGCTCCCGCGCCTGCCGGATCAGTTCGCGGCGCCGGCTCGGGGTCACAGTCTTGCTGTGGGCGGACGACTGGAGCACGTCACGCAGGGCGTTGCCCAGCAGGACGAGCGCCAGGACGGTCAGGCTGATGAGGAGCGCGGGCCACAGGACGCCGGCCTTGTTGTTGTAGATGTTTCCGAACGCCTCCTGGAGAACTCCGCCCCAGGATGCCTTGGTCGGGTCGCTCAGGCCGAGGAAGCCCAGTCCGGCCTCGATGCTGATCGCCGAGGCCAGGACGAACGCACTCTGGATGATCACGGGCGCGCGGACGGCCCAGAGCACATGGCGGCCGACGATCCGCAGATCGGAGAGTCCGACCACCTTGGCCGCGTCCACGTACAGCTCGCTGCGGACCCCGAGGACGACGTTCCTGACCAGGCGGAAGTAGGACGGTGCGACGATGAGCCCGTAGGTGGCCATCGCCGCCACGATGTTCGCCCCGGTCCGCGTGTAGAGCGCGATGAGCAGGATGATGCCGGGGGTGGCCATGACCACGTCGGAGGCCCAGTTCGACACGGCGTCGACCCTGCCCCGGTAGAAACCGGCGACGAGACCGGTGGTCACTCCGAGCACCATGGAGACGAGGAGCACCACCACACAGGCGATCAGGGTCTGCTGGGTGCCGCTCATGAGCCGGGACAGGATGTCCCGTCCCGTCGAGTCCGTCCCGAGGAGGTGCCCGGCGGAGAACGGTGAGGTGTTCACCGAGTTGACGTCCGTCACGTTCTGGCCGTGCGGGGCCAGCCAGGGACTGGCCAGTCCCGCGAACGCGACGCAGATCAGGAAGGTCAGGCAGACGAGGGCCTGCGGGTTGGTGAGCAGCCTTCTGACGAGCGAGGCTCCCTTGGCGGCCGGCTGGGCGGGCCCGGCCGTGGTCAGCGGGGGCGTCGTGGTCATCGCTTCCTCGCTTTCGGGTTGACCGCTGCCGTGACGAGGTCGCCCAGCAGGTTGACGACGAGGACGACGAGGATGGTCACCAGCACGCATCCCATGACCAGCGGCACGTCGCCCTTCTGGGCGGAGGTGTTGCTGAGGTCGCCCAGGCCCGGCAGCGCGAACACCGACTCGATGATCACCGCCCCGCCGATGAGTCCGAGGGTCTGCAGGCTCAGGGTGGTCAGTCCGGGACCGGCGGCGTTGCGCAGCACGTGCCGGAAGACCACCCGTGACTCGGGGATGCCGCGTGCCCGCAGGGTGCGGACGAAATCCTGCGACAGCGTGTCGAGGACCGCTCCGCGGAACTGTGCGGCGGCGTTGGCGACGGAGCCGATGAGCAGCGCGATCACCGGGAGGGCGATCGATTCGAGCCACCCGCCGAGGCTCTGGTCCGGCGAGACGTACCCCGTCGCCGGGAACATCCGGATCGAGACGGCGAAGGCGAAGACGAGACCGATGCCGATGATGAAGGGCGGTATGGCCGCGCCCAGGACCGACATGACCTGCACCATCCGGTCGATCCATCCGCCGCGGACGGCGGCGGCGACCCCGATGAGGACGCTCACCGCCGTCGTCAGCACGATCGTCAGCACGATGAGAGCCAGGGTCACCGGCACCCGGGAGGAAAGGGCGGATGTCACGGACTCGCCCGTGAAGAAGGACTCGCCGAGGTCACCGGTGACAACCCCCTTGAGCCAGTCCCCATACTGGACCAGCAGCGGCTTGTCCAGCCCCAGCTTGACCACCTCGGCCCGGACGTCGCTCTCGGTCGCTCTCACTCCGAGGACCGACCGCGCGATGCCCGTCCCGTTGCCGTACATCAGGGCGAAGGTCGCGAAGCTGACGAGAAGCAGCACGCTCGCCGAGCGGACCAGTTTCCTCAGTACTGCACCCAACACCTGCGGCTCCAATCGTTCCCGTCCGTCGGCCTACTGGAAGTCCCACAGCATGGGGTGCAGACCACTCGGGTCGGTGGACGGGCGGACATTGACCTTCGGGTTGTAGGCGTAGTGCATGCTCGCCTGCACCATGGGCACGAACCAGGCCTGGTCGACGACGTAGCGGTTGAGGGCCTGCTGCTCCTTGGCGGACTCGGCCGGGCCGCCGGTCAGGATCTTGTCCCAGCCCTTGGCCACCGTCGCGTCCTTCTGGTGCATCACGTTCCAGATGCCGTCGGGCAGCAGGTAGTCGCTGATGTCCAGGACCGAGTCACCGTAGTTGCCGAGCTGCCAGAACGGGGCGGGGTACTTGCCGCTGAGCAGTTCGCTGATGGCGTTGGGACCGGTCAGGTTGACCTGCTTGACCTTGATGTTCAGCAGGCCCAGCTGCTGGATGACGACCGGCATCAGCGGTTCGAGGTTCTGGCCCTGCATGAACGGTATCTCCAGCGTGAAACCCTTCGGGTATCCCGCCTTCTTCATCAGGGCCTTCGCGGCCTTGACGTCGAAGGGGTAGGGGTCCTTGAGGCCGTCGATGTACGCCGCGCTGCCCGGGCGGAAGATCTGGGCGGTCGGGTCGGCCAGGCCGCGGTAAATGTTCTTCGCGATGGCCTCCTTGTCGAAGACCATGTTCATCGCGCGGCGCACGTCGACGTTGCCGAGAGCCGGGACCTTCTTGCCGAGGTGGTCCGTCAGCAGCAGCCGGGTCACCTGGGACTTCTGCGACTGGATCTTCAGCTTGGCGGCCTCGGCCTGGCTGTAGGTCGCCTGGGTGATCAGGGAGCCGTCGATCTGTCCCGTCTTGAGGGCGTTGATCGCCGCGGTCTCGTTGGTGAGCACCTTCAGGACGAGCTTCTTGTACGGGAAGGTCTTGGAGTCCCAGTAGCCGTCGTTCTTGACGAAGGTGTACACCGAGCCGGCGGTGGTCGCCGAGGTGTCGAGCGTGTAGGGGCCGGAGCCGACCGGGGCCTTGTTGAGTTTGCCGGAGGCCAGGTACTTCGGACTCGCCATTCTGACGTCGCACAGACGGGCGACGAACATCGGATTCGGCTTCAGGGTGATCTTGACGGCGAGATCGCCCTGTGTGGAGATTTCCCAGCCGGCCAACCGGGCCGCGCCGGCGCCATGGTCGCGCCCGTATTCGATCGACGCCTTCACCGCCTCGGCGTTCACGGGGGTGCCGTCCGAGAACTTCATCCCCGGGTGAAGGGTGAACGTTCCGCCGGTGTTGTCCGGGTTCAGGTCCCAGGACTTCGCGGCACCCGGCCGGGGCTTGCCCTGCCCATCGCAGCGGAGCAGGGTGTCGTAGACGGCGGACGCGCCCCAGCCCTGGTAGCTGGGCTGGTTGGTGGGGTCCCAGCCCTGGATGTCCTGGCTCATGCCGAGCGTGAGGGTGCTCTTGGTCTTTCCGCCGCCCTCGTTCCCCGCGCTGGAGCCGGCATCGGTACAGCCGCTCAACGCGGCGAGTGCGGCCACGGCCGTGATCATGGTGACCGCTCTGTGAGCGGGCCGAATGGTGCGCCTCATCGTTGACTCCTTCGGACGCTAATGAGGGTGCCGCCGGGGCCATGTGCCACCTGGCGGGAAATCGTCCCAGCGCCTCGGGACAGACCGGCGCAGACTGGACGGAAAGAAGAGGGTGTACAACGTTCTACGCGGCAACGTACGGAGCCGATTCGGCCGCGTCAAGAGGGTGCTCCGGCCCGCGTGGGTAACGGTTCCGCAACGCACCCGTAGCCTTGTGTTCGCACTCGCCGACGTACGGACACGAGTCACCGCCGACGCGGCAACCCCGGTTGAGCAGGGAGGATACGTGCCGGCAACGCAGCAGCGCTCAGCCGAGTCTCTTCGGCACCCGGGCCCCGGCCGCGGGAGCCGCACTGGTCCCGCGCGGCAGGAGCCGAGGCGCCACGACGTAGTGGACGGGCTGGGTGCGGCCTTCCAGCCGTTCCAGGAGGAGGCGGGCGCTCATCTGGCCGGTGAGGTGGCCGGACTGGTCGACGGTGGTGAGGGAGACCCTGCCGATCGACGAGGCGTTGACGTTGTCGTATCCGGTCACGGTGAGGTCTTCGGGCACCCGCAGGCCACGTTCCTCCGCCGCCCGCAGCACGCCGAGGGCGGCGATGTCGGCGCCGGCGAAGATCGCGGTGGGCGGCGTGGGTCTGGAGAGGGCTTCGAGCGCGGCGCGGTGTCCGCCTTCCTCGGTGAAGGACGTCTCGATGACGTCCGGTTCCAGGCCGTGCCGTTTCATCGCCGCCACGAAGCCGTCCAGCCGCGCGGTGTGCGCGAGGACGTGCGGACGTTCCAGCCCGCCCATGGGGTGAGTCGTGTGCACGATGCGCCGATGACCGAGGCCCACGAGGTGATCGACCATGAGACGCGCTCCGCCCTGGTCGTCGTCCACGACGGTGTCGTAGCCGGCCGCACCGCCGTGCCGGGCGACGACCACCGTGGGCAGGCTCGCCCCGAGACGGTCCAGCCAGGACGTGCTCATGGCCGGCGAGATGATGACGAGGCCGTCGACACCCCGGTCCATCAGCGCCTCGACGCTGCGCTGCTGACGTTCCCGTTCGAGCCCGCCGGTGACGAGTATCTCCTGGTAGGGGGTCGGTTCCAGTTCGTCCGTGACGCCCTCGACGATCTCCGGCTGGAACGGATGCGACAGCGCCACGAGCATGACGCCCACCGTGTACGAACGGCCGCGCATCGCACGGGCGCCCGCCTGCGGGCGGTACCCCAGCTTCTCGATCGCGGCGGTGACCTTGGCCCGCATCTCGGGACTGACGCCATAGGCGTCGCGGAGAACCTTCGACACCGCCGACACGGAGACCTGCGCCTCCCTGGCCACGTCCTGAATGGTGACGCGGCGCACGCCGGAGGCCCCCGGACTCCTGCCGACGCGGCCACCCCGCCGCTCCTGTCCGTCCTGTGCGGCGGTCATCTCGCCCCGCCCCCCGTCAGCAGAGCTGGTGTCCATGCGCGCCATGCTACAAGCGCCGCCGCTACCGGCTTTCTCATGGATCGACGTCCTCCCTCGTCCCTTGACACGTGGGAGCAGCGGTCCCTACGCTGCCCGGCGTAGAACGTTATACGAAACCGGCCCGACACACAGCGCTCATCACCGCGCGCGGGCGTTCCTGGGCAAGGCCGCGAAGCCTGCTCCAGGCCCGGTCACCGACTGCCTGAAAAGTCTGGAGACTTGCATGGCCGTGGCAGCCGCTCCCCACGCACCCCACTTCGAGCACCTCACCGACCGCTCCCCGCTGCGGGGTATCGGAACGGGCTCACCCCGACTTTCCTGGACGACCCCGCACGCGGACGCGGACTACCGGCAGACCGCCTACGAGGTGGAGATCCTGCGCGGCGGACGCGCCGAGCGCTACCGGGTGCACAGCACCGAACAGGTGCTGGTGCCCTGGCCCGCCGCGCCGCTGGGATCCCGTGAGTTCGCCTCGGTCCGCGTGCGCGTGGCGCACGACTCCGACTGGAGCGAGTGGAGCGAGCGTTCCGTCGTGGAGGCCGGACTGCTCGACACCTCCGACTGGTCCGCGGCCTTCGTCAGCCCGGTGGCCATCGGCGGCCTGCGGATGCCGGCACCGGTACTGCACGGCTCCCTGCGTGTGCCGGGCGAGGTGCGCAGGGCCCGCCTCTACGCCACCGCGCACGGCCTGTACACCGCCACCCTCAACGGTCACCGCGTCGGCGACCAGGTCCTCGCACCGGGCTGGACCGCGTACGAGCACCGGCTGCGCTACCAGACGTACGACGTCACGGACCTGGTACGCGAGGGCGACAACGAGCTGGACGTGCTGCTGGGCAACGGCTGGTACCGCGGACGCCTGGGCTTCAACGCCGAACGCGCCCTGTACGGTGACCGGCTGGCCCTGCTGGCGCAGTTGGAGGTCACCACCGCCGATGGTCAGGTGCACGTACTGGCCACCGACGGCACCTGGACCGCGCGGGAGAGCGAGGTGCTCGCCGACGACCTCTACGACGGTCAGCGCACCGACCTGCGGCGGCGCGACGCGCGCTGGCACACGACCGCCGGCGCCGTGGAGGTGGTGCCGGGCGACCTCGGTCGCCTCGTCGCACCGGAGGGGCCGCCGGTCCGGGTCGGCTGTCTTCTCCCCGCGGAGAAGGTGTGGACGTCACCGGCCGGCCGCACTCTGGTCGACTTCGGCCAGAACGCGGTGGGCTGGGTGCGGTTGCGCGTACGCGGTCTGGCATCCGGCAGCGAGGTCGTGGTCCGGCACGCGGAGGTCCTGGAGAACGGTGAACTCGCCACCCTTCCCCTGCGCACGGCCGAGGCGACCGACAGCTACCTCGTCGGCGGCGCCACCGAGGAGACTCTGGAGCCTTCCCTCACCTTCCACGGCTTCCGCTACGCGGAGGTGTCGGGTGTGCCCGGTCTGCGCGCGGAGGACGTGCACGCCGTGGTGATCGGCTCCGACCTGCGCCGCACAGGATGGTTCAGCTCCTCCCACGCTCTGCTCGACCGCTTCCACGAGAACGTGGTGTGGAGCATGCGCGGAAACTTCGTCGACATCCCCACGGACTGCCCCCAGCGCGACGAACGGCTCGGCTGGACCGGGGACATCCAGGTGTTCGCGCCGACGGCCGTGTTCCTGTTCGACAGCGCCGGATTCCTCAGCTCGTGGCTGGCGGACCTGGCCGCCGAACAACAGCCCGACGGGTCGGTGCCGTACGTGGTACCCGACGTGATCCGGACCCCGTCGCCCGCCGCGACGGCCTGGGGCGACGCCGCCGCTCTGGTCCCCTGGACGCTGTATCTGCGCACCGGCGACCGTGGGCTCCTGGAGCGTCAACTGCCCAGCATGCGCGCCTGGGTCGACCATGTGGCAGGCCTCGCCGGTCCCGACCGTCTCTGGTCGGGCGGCTTCCAGTTCGGCGACTGGCTCGACCCGACGGCTCCCGCGGAGGACGCCGCCCGCGCCAAGGCCGATCCCGACGTGGTGGCCACCGCGCACCTGGCCCGTTCGGCGGAGGTCGTGGCCGAGGCCGCGCGCGTGCTCGGGCGCACGGCCGAGGCCGACCGGTACGCCGCCCTGGCGGCCGAGGTACGTAGGGCGTTCGCGCACGCGTATGTCACCCGAAGCGGCCGGATCCTCTCCGACGCCCCGACGGTGTACGCCCTCGCCGTCCAGTGGGCGCTGCTGCCCAGCGCCGAGCAACGCGAACACGCCGGGCGGAGGCTGGCGGACCTGGTGCGTGCGAACGCGTTCCGCATCAGCACCGGCTTCGTGGGAACGCCGCTGGTGACCGACGCACTGGTCGCCACCGGGCATGTCGGGGTCGCCTACCGCCTGCTGTTGCAGACCCAGTGCCCGTCGTGGCTCTACCCGGTGACGATGGGTGCCACGACCGTCTGGGAGCGCTGGGACAGCATGCTGCCCGACGGCAGCGTCAACACCGGTGGGATGACGTCGTTCAACCACTACGCGCTCGGCGCCGTGGCGGACTGGCTCCACCGCACCGTCGCCGGACTGGCCCCCGCCGCGCCCGGTTACCGCGAGATCCTGGTCCAGCCGCGCCCCTCCGCCGACCTGACGTCCGCGTCGGCCCGTCACATCACTCCGTACGGCGCGGCCCATGTCGCCTGGGAAAGGTCCGCGGGAACGTTCCGCCTGACCGTACGCGTCCCGGTCGGTGCCACGGCCCACGTACATCTGCCCGGAGCGGACGAGCCCCTGACCGTCGGACACGGTGACCACCGTTGGGATGTGCCCGATCCGGTGGCCGGCGACACGGGGTCCGGCGCCGTGGCCACGGTCCGCAACCTGCTCGACGACGCGGGCATCTGGTCCCGGGTCGTGGCGTCGGCCGTCGACACCGGCGTCGTCCCGGGCGGCGAACCGGACATCGCCTCCCGTCTGGCCCCGTACCTCGATTCGCCGGTGGCCGTGGTCCCGAAGGCCCTCGCACCGCACGAGGTCAACCCCGCGACCAGGGCACTGGAACAGCGGCTGGACGCGATCCTCGGCCTGCGCCCCGCCTGACACCGATCCGCACCACAGGAAGAACACCCACATGGCCAGCAATGATCACCGCGACCTGCGCCTGCCCGCCGGCGAACGCGCCACCGTGCTGCTGCGGGAGCTGACGGTCGAGGAGAAGTGCCACCAACTCGTCTCGGTCATGCCCTGGACCCTGGTCCGCGCCGACGGTTCGGACTCCGACGAGGCCGAGCAGTGGCTGCAGAACCCGCCGGGGCATGTCGCGCAGCTCATCACCGACAACCCCGCGAAGCTCGCGCAGTTGGTCGGCAGCATGCAGCGGCAGGCCGTCGAGCGGACCCGGCTCGGCATTCCCATCCTGTTCCACCAGGAAGCGCTCAGCGGATTCCTCGCCGGCGGACACATGTCCTTCCCCACCGGTACGGGCCTGGCCGCGGCCTGGAGCCCGGATCTGGTCCAGGAGATGACCGAGCTGATCCGCCGCCAGATGATCCGCACGGGCATGCGGCACGCACTGTCCCCCGTGATGGACGTGGCGCTCGACCCGCGGTGGGGCCGGGTGCACGAGACCTACGGCGAGGACCCGTACCTGGCCGCTGCCCTCAGTGTCGCCTTCACTCGCGGCCTGCAGGGCGACGACCTGCGCCAGGGCGTCCTTGCCACCGGTAAGCACTTCCTCGGCTACGCCCTGCCGGTCGGCGGCGTCAACACCTCCGCGTACGAGGGAGGCGCGCGGCAGACCAGGGATCTGTTCGCCTACCCCTTCGAGGCCGCGATCCAGCTCGCCGGTCTGCGTTCGGTGATGAACTCCTACGGGGACGTGGACGGCATCCCCGTGGGCGCCTCACGGGAGGTGCTCACCGACCTGCTGCGCGGGGTCCTCGGATTCGACGGCTTCGTGTCGTCGGACTACACGACCCTGGACCAGCTGGTCGAACGCCAGCGGGTGGCGGACACCCCCGCGGAGGCCGCCTGCCTCACGATCGCGGCCGGACTCGACGTCGAGATGCCCAAACCGTACGGCTACGGCCAGGTGCTCGCCGAGGAGGTCCGGCGGGGCAACGCGGACATCGCGGACGTCGACACCAGCGTGTGGCGGGTGCTGCGGGCCAAGTTCGAGCTCGGGCTGTTCGAGAACCCGTATCCGGCGGAGCGCATCGACGTGGCGGCCGTCGCGGCCGAGGGCACGGAACTGTCGCAGGAGCTGGCCCGGCGGTCGGTCGTCCTCGCCAAGAACGACGGCATCCTCCCCCTGGCCGACGGGGTGAAGGTCGCCGTGGTCGGTCCGCACGCGGACGCGGCGAAGCTCCAGTTCGCGACCTACACCTACGCGGCGTGGCGGGAGGCGACGGATGCCGTGCTGAGCGGGGAGCTCGGCAACATGCTCGGCTCCGACGACGTCACCACCCCCTGGTACAAGGCTCTCGTGACACCCACCGACCCCGAAAAGCTGGTCCACGACCGGTTCGGCGCCCGCTCGATCGCGGAGGAGATCTCCGCCTTCGCCGGGCAGATGCGGACGGAGCAGGGCACCACGCTGACCCGGTCGCTGGGGGACGACGCGGTCGCACGGGCGGTGGAGATCGCCCAGGACTCCGACGTGGTGGTGCTCGCGCTCGGCGGCGCGAGCCTGTGGTTCACCGGGGAGCGCACCGAGGGGGAGGCCAGCGACACGGCGGACATCTCGCTGCCGGCCGCGCAGACGCGGCTCGCGGAGGCCATCGCCGCCACCGGCAAGCCCCTCGTGGTCGTCCTGGTACAGGGCCGTGCCTACGCGCTGCCCGAGGTGATCCGGGACTCTCCGGCGATCGTCATGGCATCCTACGCAGGCCCGTTCGGGCCGAAGGCGATCGCCGAGGTCCTCTTCGGCGTGACGAACCCCAGCGGCAAGCTGCCCTACAGCATCCCCCGGCATTCCGGCCAGGTCCCGGTGTACCACCACCAGAAGGCCGGCTCCGGCTACCGCAACCCACTGCCCCCGAGCGTCGACCGGCACTACCTCGACCTGGAGGCCACGCCCCTCTACCCCTTCGCACACGGCCTGAGCTTCACCGACTTCACTCTCGACGACCTGTCGCACGACGCGCAGGTCGACACCGACGGGACGATCCGGATCGCCACCACCGTCACCAACACCGGCCGGGTGACGGGTGCCACCGTCGTCCAGCTCTACGTCCGGGTGAACAGCAAGGGCGGTGTCACCCGGCCCGCACAGCAACTGGCCGGCTTCCGCCGGATCGAGGTGGAACCGGGCGACTCCCACCGGGTCACGTTCAGCCTCGCCGCCTCCCAGCTGGGCCACACCAACGCCGCCCGTGCGTTCGCGGTCGAACCCGCGCGCGTCGACTTCTTCCTCGGCTTCGACTCCGACGACCGACGGCTGACGGGCTCCCTCGACCTGGTGGGCGAGCCCCGTGAACTCACCAGCGCCCAGAGGGCCTTCCTCTCCGAGACGGTGACCGAACGTGCCTGAGACCTACGACTCCATCCGCCCGGGCCGGATCTGGCTCGACACCAACGGCAATCGCATCCAGGCGCATGGCGGTTCCCTCCTGTTCGAATACGGCACTTACTACTGGTACGGCGAGAACAAGGAGTACTCCAAGCCCGGCAGTGACATCTGGACCTGGGGCATTCGCTGCTACTCGTCGACGGACCTCTACAACTGGGAGGACCGCGGGCTGATCATCCCCCCGATCCTCGACGACCCCTCGTCGCCCCTGCACCCGTCGCAGTTCGTCGACCGGCCGCACATCGTCCGCCATCCGCGCACGGGAAAGTACGTGTGCTGGATCAAGATCATGGACAAGGACGGCGGCCAACGCTCGACGGTCCTCACGGCCGACTCCCTTCTCGGCCCCTATGACATCGTCCGCACCGGGCTCCGTCCGCTAGGCATGGACGCCGGCGACTTCGATCTGGTCGTCGACCCCGTGGACAGCAAGGGCTACTACTACTTCGAGCGTGTGCACAGCGAACTCGTCTGCGCCGACCTCACCGACGACTACACCGACGTCACCGGCCACTACTCGACACACTTCCCCCACCGGCACCCCCCGATGGTGCGCGAGGCTCCCGCGTACTTCCGGCGCGACGGCAGGCACTACCTGATCACCTCCGGCACTTCGGGCTACTTCCCGAACCGCTCCGAGGTGGCGGTGGCGGACACCTATCACGGGCCGTACACCGTGCTCGGGGACCCGCACCCGTCGGATGCGAGCGGCACGTCGTTCCGGTCCCAGATCAGCTCCGTCTTCAGGCATCCGACGCATCCGGACCTCTACATCGCGGTCGCCGACCGCTGGCTGCCCCATCTGTCGGAGGAGGCGTCCGACCAGACCGAGGCGTTCCACCGCTACTTCGGCGAGAAGGAGAGCGGCGGGGCGGAAGTGTCCCTCCCGCCGCAGGAGTTCGACACGTCGGTGGCCGACCATGTCTGGCTTCCGCTGCGTTTCGACGGGGACATGCCGGTGATCGAGTGGCGGCACGAGTGGCGGATCGAGGAGGTCACGGGACTTGAACGTCCGGCCTGAGACAGAAGGAGTCTCGAAGTCACCGTCGCGAGCATCGAAGGCGGCATCGTTCCACTCGACGCGGAAAGCCTCGCCCACAACGTCCTCGGCGATCTCGGAACCGACAAGCGGTACACCGACCGCGCGTTCATGGACCAATTCGGTGGTCATGGCGTGATGTTCGACTTCGAAAAGCCGTTGGTGGTGCATACCGGTCGCCCCACACACGGGATGCTCAGTCCTCCACCGCCCGCAGGCGGACCGCGATGTACGGGCGGCCGGGCAGCGGGAGTGTGAAGTCCCCTTCGTACGTGCCGGGAAGTTCGCTGACCGTCATGTTCCAGGTGTCGAGGACGTCGGCCCGGTAACGGACCCCGGGTTGCAGCAGGAAGGTCCGTCGGCGGGGTTGGCCGGTGCCGAAGTAGGCGAGCAGCCGGCGCCCCTTGACTCCACCGAGCGGGAAGTCGAAAGGCGACGGGAGCGGTTCGATGCCGGGCACGTCGGCGGGAAGTTCTTCGAGGATGGCGCGCAGGAATCCCATGCGCGCCGCGCTCTCGCCCTTGAGCACACCGCCCTTCGCCCACCACAGCACGTCGTCGTCGGCCAGCCAGCATTCTCCGTGGGTGACGTATCCACCCCGGACCACGCCCTCCCAGAAGCGGCGGACCAGTTCCTCAGGCGTGAGGTTCCCCCAGCCCTGTTCGATGTCGCCCTCGTAGCCCAGTTCGTCGAGCACCACCGGCTTCCCCCACCGGGAACGCCAGTCCGCCGTCCCCGCGGGGGGCTTCTGGATGCTGCAGTGGGTGACCCACTCGGCGTCGTTGTCCCAGATGTCGATGCAGTCGTGCACGCTGATCAGGTGTCCGTGCGGGTCGTGCGCGCGGATCACGGCCGCGATCCGGTGCCAGTCCTCGGTGTCCTTGGACCACACCAGGTCGTACTCGTTGGCCAGCGACCACCAGACGTTGGGCAGCGCGGCGAGCCGGGAGACCAGGTAGCGCACATAGCGTGCGTCGGCGACCGGGCTCATGTCGGAGAAGCCCCAGCGGTCGTACGCGTGGAAGAGGATGAGGTCGGCCTCGATGCCCAGCTCGCCGAGCTGGACGATCCGCTCCTCCAGGTGCCGGAAGTAGGCGGGGTTCGGCCGGCGGAAGTCCCAGCCGGACTCCGGTGTGCCCTCGAAGGGGTACAGGGGTGGTTCGTTGCTGTTGAAGAGGTACGACTTCGGGAAGACGCACATCCGGATCTTGTTGAAGGGGCCGCCGGCGAGGGTCCGCAGGGTCTGCTCCTCCAGTTCGGCGCCCTGGTGGGTCCAGGCGTAGGAGGTGGTCCCGACCGGGAAGTAGCGGGTGCCGTCGGTGTGGCGGAAATGGAATCGTTCGTGGACCCGTACCGGTCCGTGATCGTGCGGGCGGGCCGGGCCGCAGTGGAAGGTGCCGGTGACCGCATCCAGGGAGCGGGCGTTGCTCGCGGTGCGGAAGGTCCAGGTTCCCTCCTCGTCCGGCAGGAACCGGATGCGGTAGGTGCCCGCTCCGTCGTAGAAGCCGTGCGCGGTCAGCGTGCGGTCTCCGTGGCGGAACTCCGCCCGGAGTGCGACGTCCGTGAAGGGGTTGCCGTGCTCGGGCCCGTGCAGCTCCAGTTCGAACGTCCGCCACCGCGTCGCGGCTTCCTGTCGCACGCACCGGGCGCTGCCGATGGGCACCTCGGCCGACTCGTGGTCGGGAGACGGGACGACGTCCACCTCGGCGGCCGGGGACACGGGTGCGCGGACCGCTTCGGGGACGGTGGCGAGTTCGGCGTAGAGGGCGGCCTGCGCTTCGGGGTCGGTCCGCAGCCGCTCGATGAAGAACGAAAGCTGCCGCAGCGTTCCGTATCTGAACTGGACCGTCGTCAGCTCGTCGTCGAGGCGGGGCACGTGCTTGCGCACCACGGCTTCGGCCTGCTTGTCGCGCAGGACGTCGCCGAGGACGGATTCGGGGCCGTAGGGCATTCCTGATTCCTTGGGAACGTGGAGTTGTACGGAGGAGACGAAGGGTGGGACGACCGGTCGGCTGCCGGGCTGTGTCAGCCGAGCAGGGCCGTGCGGACGATGCGCTGGACGGCCATGGCGTCGTGCGCGGACTGTGCGGCGCGCAGTTCGGGCAGCGGCAGACGGGCCGCCCTGTCCTCCAGCGCGCGCAGGGTGGCGACGGATTCGCGGACGGCGTCCGCCGGGTCCTCGCGGTAGGGGAAGAGGTCCAGTTTCAGCGGCTCGTCCCAGCCGATCTGCCGGACCACGTGCAGGAACTCCAGGGTCTCCACGAGGTGGAGTGCTCCGGCGGTCAGATCGTCGTCCCACTCCCGGTAGTTGTCGTCCAGTTCGATGTCGACGAGACGGCCCATGGAGTGGGCGAGAGTGAGGACTTCGGCGGGATTCTCCTTGGCGAAGAGTGAGTGGCCGAAGTCCACGACCAGGCCGACGTTGTCCACGCCCATCTGCTCGATGGCGAGCAGGCTGGTGGCGGCGGTCGACCAGAAGAGACGGTTGCGGGGCTCTTTGAGCTTGTACTCGATGGCGAAGGTGACGTCGGGGAAGTTCCGGGCGACGTCCCGGATGCCCTCGATCGCGTGGCGGCGCAGATCGGCGTAGTCGACCTGGAAGGGGTAGTCGTAACCGTCCTGACCGGGCCAGAACTTCACGTAGCGGGCTCCGAGTCGGCCCGCCACCTCGACCGATTCGTGTGCGAGTTCGACGGCACGTCTGCGGGCGGAGGCGTCGGCGCTGGTGAACGAGCCGCTGCGGAAGCCGCGGTCGTAGATCACCGGCGTGATGTTGACCGCCGTCAGACCGTGCGCGGTGAGGGCCTTGCCGACGTCGTCGACGGTCACCCCCTCGTCGAAGGGGTAGTTGAGGTCCAGGCCGACCAACTGCCCCGAGGCGGCAGCCAGTTCGATGGCCCGCAGGGTCGGCACGGTCGGCCCGTAGCCGTCGGTGGCATAGCGGTCGATGATCCGGCCGAAGGTCCACATACCGCCGGTGAACGTGCGGCCGACGGGAGCCGTCTCAGGCTTCATGGCCGACTCCTGAATTTTTATTCACTCTATTTCCTTTCGGCTGACCGGACGCTAGGTCGGCACTCGACCGACTGTCAAGGCCTCCAGCAGGGGGTTGACGGTCACGGCAGACACCCTCCACCATCCGGGTGTAATAGATATCAATCACTGAATGGATATTCAGAGATGTTGACCGCTGATCCGGGTGCAGCCGCGGAGTACCGCCGACTACGGCGCTCTCTCCCCTCCGAGCACCCTCACGAGACCGTCGAGCGACTGCGCGCCATGTCCGCAGAGATCCGCCTCATGGTCCTCGACATGATCGACAAGGCGGGGATGGGGCACATCGGCGGCGACTTCTCCGTCACCGACATCCTCGCCACGCTCTTCGGAGCGGTCGTCGACGTCGATCCGGAGCACCCCGACGCACCCGGACGCGACCGGTTCATCCTGAGCAAGGGCCACTCCGCCGCTGCCCTCTACGCCACGCTCGCCCATTGCGGATACTTCCCGCGGTCGGAACTCGCCGGCTTCGCCACCGCCGCGTCCGCGCTGAACGGGCATCCCAATCGCCGCAAGGTGCCCGGTGTGGAGACCAACACCGGCCCGCTCGGCCACGGCCTTCCCGTCGCGGTCGGCTGCGCTCTCGGCGCCCGGCTGCGGGGGGACGACAGCCGGACCGTGGTCGTCCTCGGTGACGGGGAACTGCAGGAGGGCAGCAACTGGGAGGCGGCGATGACCGCCGGACACCAGGAGCTGGCGGGGCTGTACGCCGTCGTCGACCGGAACCGGCTCCAGCAGGGAGCCCGCACGGAGGAGACCGTCGCCCTCGACCCGCTGGCGGAGAAGTGGGCCGCCTTCCGCTGGGAGGTGCGCGAGACGGACGGCCACGACCACGCGGCCCTGCTCGCCGCCTTCGCCCCCTCGACGAGCGGACGGCCCGTCGCCGTCATCGCCCACACCGTCAAGGGCAAGGGCGTCTCCTTCATCGAGGACCGCGCCGAATGGCACCACAAGGTGCCCGACCGGGACCAGGTACGCGCCGCCGTCGAGGAGCTGACCCGATGACCGAGACCACTTCCCCGGCGGGGACGGCCGACCCGACGGCCGGGACCGTCGCCCATGCGCCCGCCTACGACTGCCGGCAGGTCTTCGCGGAGGAACTCCTCGCACTCGCTCGCGAGGACAGCCGCGTGGTCGTCGTGTGCAACGACTCGGTGGGCTCCAGCAACCTCGCCGGGTTCCGCGACGAGTTCCCCGAACGCTTGATCAACGTCGGCATCGCGGAGCAGAACATGGTGGGCGTCGGGGCGGGCCTCGCCAACGCCGGCTGTGTACCGTTCGTCTCCGCGGCCGGCCCCTTCCTGACCGGCCGCGCGCTGGAGCAGATCAAGGCCGACTGCGCCTACAGCGGGCACAAGGTGATCCTGTGCGGCCAGAGCCCCGGCATGGCGTACGGCGAACTCGGCCCCACGCACCACTCGGTGGAAGACCTGTCCTGGCTCCGCGCGGTCGCCGACCTCACCGTGGTCGTGCCCACCGACCGCGCCCAGACCCGCGCCGCCGTCCGCTGGGCCCACTCCCACGACGGGCCGAGCTATCTCCGCGTCCCCCGCTTCAAGGTGCCCGACGTGACTCCTCCCGGTGCCCCCTTCGCGCCGGGGCGCGCGCTGACTCTGCGGGAGGGAAGCGACGTCACCCTCGTGGCCATCGGCACGATGGTTCCGCGCGCGCTGATCGCCGCCGACCGGTTGGCCGCCGAGGGCATCTCGGCCCGAGTGCTCAACACCCCGTTCGTCGACCCTCTCGACGAGACCGCGATCCTGCGGGCCGCCGCCGAGACCGGGGCCATCGTCACGGCGGAGGAGGCCACCGTCAGCGGCGGCCTCGGCGCGGCCGTCGCCTCGCTCACCGGCCAGCACTCCCCCGTCCCGCTGCGGCTGCTGGGCGTGTCCGGCTTCGCACCGACCGGCAGCCCCGAAGGACTGCTGGAACACTTCGGACTGACCGCCGGCGCCATGCACCGCGCCGCGCGCGAGGCCCTCGGTCTGCCATCCTCGGCGTCATGACGTCCGCTCCGCTCCTCCTCGCCGTCGACCAGGGGACCTCCGCCACCAAGGCCCTGCTGATCGACGGCGCCGGCTCCGTCGTGGGCTCGGCGTCCGTACCGATCAGCGCCGCCCATCCGCACCCCGGCTGGGTGGAGCAGTCCGCCGAGGAGATCTGGCGCAGCGTGACCCGAGCCGTCGAGACATGCCTGGCCGGACGCGACCGGACCCAGCTGGCCGGCATCGGAGTGTCCAGTCAGCGGGAATCGTGCCTGCTCTGGGAACGAGCCGGCGGGCAGCCGCTCGGACCCGTGCTCGGCTGGCAGGACCGCCGCACGGCTCCCGCCCGCGCCAAGCTGCTCGCCGAAGGACTGGGCCCGCTCGTCCGCACGACGACCGGCCTGCCCCTGGACCCGATGTTCAGCGCCCTGAAGGCGCAGTGGCTCCTCGACACGTACGACCCGGACCGCACCCGGTCCCGGCGCGGCGAGCTGTGCCTGGGCACCGTCGACTCCTGGCTGCTGTGGCAGCTGAGCGGGCACACCGCACACATCATCGAGATCGGCAACGCCTCCCGCACCCAGCTCCTCGACGTACACACCCGGCACTGGGACGAACGACTCCTGGACGTCTTCGGCGTACCCCGTGAGGTGCTGCCCCGGATCGTGGCCTCGACGGGCCCCTTCCCCACCGTACGAGGACTGGCCTCGGTGCCGGTCGGCACCCCGGTCGGCGCCGTCCTGGGCGACTCCCACGCCGCCCTCTTCGGCCACGGCGTCTTCGCACCCGGCAGCGTGAAGGTGACGTACGGCACGGGCTCGTCCGTCATGGGGCTGATCGACACCCCGGCACAGGCGGAACACTCACCCCTCAGCCTGACCATCGCCTGGGACGACGGCGCACCCGCCTACGCTCTGGAAGGAAACATCCGCTCCTCCGGCGCCACGCTGCGCTGGCTCGCCGGCCTGTTCGGCACCGACGAGGCCGACCTCGCCGCACGGGCGGCGCCGGATGCCGAGGGCGTGCACCTGGTCCCGGCCTTCGGTGGGCTCGGCGCGCCCTGGTGGGACAACGAGGCCACCGGGCTCGTCTGCGGACTCACCTTCGCGGCGGGCCTGCCCGAGCTCGCCCGGGCCGCCCTCGAATCGATCGCCTTCCAGGTCGAGGACGTCGTGGCCGGGCTCGACGCTCCCGGCACCCCCGTCGCCACCCTGCTCGCGGACGGTGGCCCCACTGACAACACGACGCTCATGCAACTGCAGGCGGACATCTCGGGGCGGACCCTGCGCCGCCCCCACGCCCGTGCCATGTCCGCCCTGGGCGCGGCGCACCTTGCGGGGTGCTCCCTCGGACTGTTCACCGAGGAGAACCTGACCACTACGACGATTGCGGCGGACGTCTACCACCCTCAGTGGTCGCCCGCGCAGCGCGCCCACCGTCTGAGTGCCTGGCACGAAGCCGTGTCACGGGCAAGGACGACGTCCACGACAGCGCCGGGCCCGGCGGTAACGACATGACGGCTCCACCTCGACCGCCGGGGATCAGTAGGGTGCAGGGTGTGTCCCAGCGTTCTGACCTCACCAGTGGCGAATCCGTCGACAAACTGCGGCTGATCGTGCGCGTGGCCCGCATGTACCACGAGCGCGGCATGCGCCAGGCCGACATCGCCGACACCCTGGGCCTGTCCCAGGCCGGCGTCTCCCGGCTGCTCCGCTCCGCGGCGGACCAGGGCGTGGTACGGACCGTCGTCGTCTCGCCGCCCGGCATCCACAGCGACGTGGAGGACGCCCTCGCGGAGCGCTACCACCTGACCGACGTCGTGGTCCTCGACGACGAGGACCAGCCGGAACACGCCGCCACGCTGCTGCGCGGGCTCGGATCGGCGGCCGCGAGCCATCTGGAGACCGCCTTCCGCTCCGGCGACCTGATCGGTGTCTCCACCTGGAGCGAGACACTGCTCGCCGCGGTGGAGACGATGCAGCCGGCCAAGGCGGCCGGAGCCTCCCAGGTCGTCCAGCTCATGGGCGGTATCGGCGACCCCCGGAGTCAGGTACAGGCGACCCGTCTGACCGCCCGCCTCGCCGAACTCACCGGCGCCACCCCGCTGTTCGTCCGTGCACCGGGGCTCGTCGGTTCCGCGGAGGCCCGCCTCTCCCTGTTGCGGGATCCGGCGGTTCTGGAGGTCAGCCAGGCATGGCAGCAACTCAGTGCCGTCCTGGTGGGCATCGGAAGCCTCGAACCGTCCCCCCTGCTCCAGCTCAGCGGCAACGCGGTGGCCGAGGAGGAGATCTCCCGGCTGCGTGCCCTGGGCGCGGTGGGCGACATCTGCCAGCGCTTCTTCGACGAGAACGGCGTCCATGTCGACGCCGGACTGGGCGAGCGGACGATCGGCATCTCCGTCGACCAACTGCGCACGGTCCCGCGCCGCATCGCCGTCGCCGGCGGTGAGCGCAAGTACACGGCCGTACGCGCGGCGGTGCGTGGCCGCTGGATCACCGCACTGATCACCGACATCGCCACGGCTCGGCACCTGCTCGAGGAGCCCTGAGGGACCGCGCCCGGAGTGCACGACGATGAGCCGCGACCGAGACGCCAGGCGCTGGTGCGACTCTGCCGGCCTGGCCCTCTCGTAGAGCTCGGGCATCGTCAAGGGCCACGTCAGCCGCAGGACCACCGAGCGACAGAGGCACGGCCGAGCCTCGTTACGCCTCCTCCGCACCCTGTTCCTACTCCGATCATGAGCTGGGGGGCCAAGATGCCGGTGCCGTGGTGCGCGGTGCCGTACTGCAGTGCAGAGCAGGGACAGCAGGATCGCGATCTCGCCCGGGCCGAACAGGGCCTGCGGCCCGGCGAACAGCGTGTTGGGGGGGGGTGAGCGAGGCGGGTGCCGCTCAGCCGGCCACAGGACGGCGACGAGTCCGACCGGCTCTCCCACCGCCTCAGCCCCGCACGGCCCCCCACGTGAGTATGGAGGAAAGCCTCGTCACAAGCAGGTGTGGCTGGGCCCGATAGTTGTCACCGGACTGCTGCGGCGACCTGCACCTCTCCGCCCTGCTGAGCACGGTAGTTGTCACCACCTGGGCGCAAAAGTTGTCACCTGCCGTCCAGCGAGGACGTTTCACCAATCCCCGCCAGCAATTGGAACGGCCATTCCGGGTCGGCTTGGCCGATGGTCAGGCCGACCCATCGCTCCGAGTTCGGCAACCGCCACATCTGCATGCTGCTGGCGACACCGCATAGGAAGCTGAGCGGTTCGCGACTCGTGGCGATTGAGTCGAAGTCGTCGAGTCCGAGATAAGGCCACAGGTCAACCACTTCCGGGGCGCCCCAGCGTTCCGCGAGGATGACCGACAACGCGGCAAGGCCGGCTTCCAGCTCCCGTTCGGCTGCCTCGACGATCTCGGTGCTCCTATCCTCCCAGAAGTCCTGACTTTCACGGAGTACGGCCAGGTGAAAGCCGGGCCCGCTCCACTGGCCGTTCGCTCCCGGTCGGCCGTTCTCGTCCGGGAAGGGCCGGGCACTCAAGCTGTCGATGATCGACAAGTGCTCGTCAGCGTGATCTCTGGACTGGTGCTGAGGCGGCATGACCGAAGCCTAGCTTCGCGATTCCGGCCGGACTTTCAGAGCGTCCGAGCATCGTGCTGCTTGGGCCGGTGACAGATGTCTCGCCCAGGTAGTTGGCACCAGGCCACGTTCACGACCTGCACGGATGCATACAGCGCAGGTCATAAGGCGTGTGTCGCCATGGCGGAGCCAGAGATCTTCGGTGGGCGAGAGCCTTGATATAAACAAGGCAGCCACATCGCTGTGTTCCTGCGAGGCGAGAAGCTGTGCCGGACGGCAAACCGTACCCCTCCCGCCAGTATGCGTCGGTCGCCACGTCAACGAATCAGGCGGGACGGGACGAGTGAAGGCGCCGTTCGGTCCCCGTCCTGACGCCTCCGAGTACCGCAGTCTGTACTGCGGTTCCCGGGGTCGACCGGCAGGAGGTCTGGAAGGACATCCTCTCAAGGTTCCTCCGGTGCGGCTCACCGTGAAGTCATGCCCTCCGTCGAGCACCGCTCGCACAGGGGGTTGAACAACCTGGTCGAGAACAGTCACCAGCCCGCAAACGCGAACCGTAGGCATCTCATGACCGCGTAGTCCCCTCCCGCTACGTTGGCGGGCACGGCGCGACAGCCTGACTACCCGGCTCTCAGTCGACATGACTATTCGTGACCCCCCGAGAGCGTAGGGAGGATCACGCGGGAGACCGCGCCGCTGTCATGGTGGATGGTGTGCGTGCACGGCCGCAACTCGGTTCCGGTGCCGGGCAGTTCACCTGTGCCCTCGTTGCGTGCGTACCGCGGGTGGGAGCCGCCGGCGATCAGCAGACGGATCCGGTGTCCGGCCTTGACCTGGTGGGCGCAGGCGTCCAGTCGTATGCGTACGGTCTGCACCCGGTCGAGGGGTGAGGTGGGGTCCAGGCGGACGAGTCCTTCGGCGAAGTTGCGGGACACGCCCTTGGGGTCGACGTCGCAGAGCCGGACGAAGACGTCGGCGTGGGGGTTGCTCCTGGTGTGCGCCAGCTCGACGACCGGGGTTCCCATGATCTCCAGGGGATCGGTCAGCGGGTCGGTGGTGAAGGTGAGCACATCGGGGCGGCTCTCCAGGGCGGCGTTGTCCTTGACGCCGGCGTCGAGGGTGAGCAGGGGGCCGCCGAGGGTCGGTGTGGGGTCTGCGGGGTCGTAGAGGTACGTCGACGGCGCGCCGCCGCCCGGCTTGTCGGCCAGGAGCCTGCCGCCCGGCTGCAGGTGGCGCACGGTCTCGCTTGTCGCCGGCGGCCATTCGGCCAGCTGTCGCCAGGCACCCTGCCCGGTCACGTACACCTCGACGGGGGATGCACAACGTGGCTGTGCCGGCCCCTCGCCCGCGAGGTTGGCCTCCAGCCATGCGAGGTTGCCGCGGAGCAGACGCCCCATGCCCTTCTGGCCCAGTTCGTTGTGGGTCCAGGGGCCCACGGTGAGCGAGACGTCGATCCCACGGGCACGCAGCGACTGGTACTGGTGCAGGTTCTGGTCGACGAAGAGGTCCTGCCAGCCTGCGGTGAGCCGCACCGGTACGTTCGCCCGCTCAAGGGCGTCGTGGAGTCTGAGTCGATCCCACATCGGATCGTCGGGGTTGGGAGTGGTCAGCCATTCGCGGAACCACCGCGCGCGGTGCTCGGTCGCCTCGTCGGCCGCGTCGGCCAACGGGAGGGCGCCGAAGACCGGGGCCAGCCGCCGTTTGATCGTCAACACCCGGGCAACACCCCGCAGCCCGGTGAATCTCTCCTGGTTGACCAGCATCGCCGCCCAGGACAGGAAGTCTCCCGCCTGGAAGGCTCCAGCTCCGTACACCGCGTCGTGCATGTCATGCGGCCCTACGGCGATCAGGCAAGCACGTAGTTCGGGTGGCGGATCCATCAACAGCGCCCACTGGGTCCAGCCCACATAGGATCCCCCGGAGGTCGCGAGCCGTCCGTCGAACCACGGCTGGGTCCGCAGCCAGGCCACCGCGTCCTGGGCGTCGTCGGCCTCGTTCGCCATCGGGTAGAAGTCGCCCGTGGAGCCGAACGTGCCGCGGCAGCTCTGCAGCACGACGTGATACCCGTGGCCCGCGTAGACCCTCGCCTCCAGATCACCCGGGAAGCCGCGCCCGTACGGTGTGCGCAGAAGGACGGTGCCCTTCGGTTCATCTGTGACGGGGGCGTAGTGGTCCGTCACCAGAAGGGCGCCGTCACGCGCGGGCGCCGGGAGGTTCCGTTCGACCCGGTAGTCGCATCGTGTGCCCGGCAACCGCATCAGGCGCGCCATGACCCGATCCGTTACGCGAGTGGCCAGGCTCGGCGGCGCCAAAGCAGAGTGACGTGGAAGCGTGGTGGTCATTGCCTGATTTCCGGTTCTCTTCGGTCGACAGGTTCGGGACGTGACTCGCCGGTGTGAGGTTGACGGTCGTGTTCACAGACAGACACACAGCGCACGGCACAGCACGTCGGCTCTGTGGTCGGGCAAGCCCCGTGCCGTGCGATCTGGTAGGCGAACGCGGTCTCTGATCTTCTGGTCGTCGCCGCACTCGGCGATGCCCAGACGTGTGCTCGAGAGCGGCCATGCAGTACGCGACAGCAGGCCACACGGGGAGTCGTTCCTTTGCCGGCTCAGAGGGTACGGCGAAGCGTGTCGAGGATGTCCAGGGCCCGGATGTCCCCTACGCCTTGCGCGTCGTTGGTGACGAAGCCGAAACCGACTCCAAGGGCCGGGTCGGCGAAGGCGAGTTGGCCGCCGGCGCCGTCATGGCCGAAGGACGACGAGGTCAGGAACGGACGGGCGGGGCTGTCAACCATGAAGCCCGTGGCCCAGCTGGGCTGAGGGACGCCCTGAGGGCCCAGGATCTGTTGCCCTGAGGACTGGACCTGCACCATGTCCGTCACCACGTCCAACGGGAGGGGCTGGGTCGCGCTCGTGGGCAGGATCGTCGAGGACCAGATCTCGGCGAGAGCCCGTGCGGTCGCGACCGCACCGCCACCGGGGACCTCGGCGGCCTGGATGTCCGGGTCGTTCAAGCCGGTGCCTTCCCCTGCGAGGGTGCCGGGGAAAGCACCACCGAGGGTGAAGGCCCTCTTCAGAGGGGCAAACTCCGGTGGAAGCTGCATCGCGTCGACGTCGAGGTCCGGGGCCATCGCGAGAACCACCACCGACGACAGTTCCTCGCGCGGCACGCCGATCCATGCACGGGCGCCGATCGGCCCGGCGACCAGCTCCGCGAACGCTTCGCCCACGCTCTGGCCGGTGACGCGTCGGACCACCTCACCGACCAGCCAGCCGTAGGTGAAAGCGTGGTAGCTGTGGCCGGTGCCCGGCTCCCACAGGGGGGTTTGGGCGGCGAGCTTGTCCACGACGGGATGCCATGCGAGGACATCGGCCTTGGTGATGTCCTCGGTCGGGTAGGACAGGCCGGCCTGGTGGGACAGCAGCCACCGTACGGGGATGGTTTCCTTGCCGGCCTGGCCGAACTCGGGCCAGTAGGTGCTGACCGACGTGTCGAGGTCGATCTTTCCGACTTCCACGAGCCGGGCGACGAGGACGGCGAGGAGCCCCTTGCTGCAGGAGAACGTCACACTGGGTGTGTCCTGCGTCCAGGCGCGGCCGTCGCGGGCGTCGGCGGCCCCACCCCACAGGTCGACCACCTTCTGGCCGCCGACCATGACCGTCAGCGCCGCGCCGCCGCGCGTGCTGCGGGCCAATGCCGTCGAGAAGGCGTCGGCGACCTTGCCGTAGCCCGCGGCGACGAGGCCGTCCAGGGGCAGGGACGGTGCCGGCTGCGGGCTCATCGCCGCACCTCGGACCGCCCGCACACTATGTGGCGATCAGCGCGCATGGCATTCCTCCTCTGGGGTTCTCGGCCGGGTTTCCGCAGGATGCACCTTGGTGAATGGATTTAGCAAGGCACTGTGACGGAGATTGAGCGTGCCTTTGCTCCGCGGTGACGCGGGCTGGTGCAGCGGGTCAGGCGACGACACCGAGACCGCCTTCAGGCGTGTAACGGACAGGGATCGGGTGGGACAGCTCGCCCGCGAACCGCCCGTCGCGCTGTTCGACGAAACCCATGAGGTTCCAGCCCCCGGTTGCGTCCTGGACCAGGCGTGGCGCGTAGAGGTTGTCCACCAGTACGGGCCGCGCCTGTGCCATGTCCCATGGGCCGGTGAGTGACGGGCCGTGCACCACCCAGATCTGATGGGTCAGTGGCTCTTCGGCGTAGTTGCTGCAGAAGAGCAGGAGCGGTTGGCCGTCGACGACGGCCACCTGCGGGACTTCCAGGTGGCCGAATCCGGCCGGTGCCGTCAGTGGTGGCCGCACTTGCCAGTTGAGCAGGTCCGATGACCAGGCATGTCCGATCACTCCCCTGCCGTCGGCGGGACCGTCCTGGGCGTGGGCGGTGATGAGCATGTGCCAGCCATCGCCGGACGGGTCGGGAAAGACGAAGGGGTCACGCCACGCCTCGCCCGGCCACGCGGAGCGGTCGCAGGCCTCGTACCAGGTCGGATCTGGTTCCACGAGGGGTTTGTCGCCGTGCCGTCGCCAGACGTTCAGGTCGTCCGAGACGGCCAGACCTATGCGCTGCACATGGCGGTCCGAAGCCTGGGTGAGGCCGGTGTAGAAGAGGTACCACCGCCGGTCCGGGCCGCGTACGACGCTGCCGGTCCAGGTGGCGAGGTCGTCCCAGGCCGGGGCGTCGGCGGCCACGAGGGCATCGGCAGCGAGTTCCCACGTGTGCAGGTCGGTGGAGGCGGCATGGCCGATCGATGCCCTTCGGTGGCGGCGTTCGGGATCGTGCAGGGCACGGGAGGCGCGGAGGAAGAAGGCGTGGTGCCGGCCTTCGTCGTCCCGCGCGTACCAGCTGTCCCAGACCCAGTGGTCGGCCAGACGCAGCATTCCTTCATCTCCTTCTGATCAATCGATTCAGCAAGGTCGCGACGCCCGCGTACCCAACGCGCCGGGAGGCCCCATGGGACCGAGTTCGGACAGTCGACGCCGGTCAGCGCGGCGGGGTGCCGATGGAGCCGCGCTCCCGCAGCGGCATCGCGACCCAGCGCACTCCCGGAGCGGCGTCCTGGTCGAGCAGCAACTGGACAGCAAGACGCCCCATGTCTTCGTGGGGCAGGGCCGCGGTGGTGAGCCCGGGGCGGAGCCAGGTGGCGATGGGATCGTCGTCGAAGGAGACGAGCGAGACATCGCCCGGGATGCTCAGCCCCGTCTCGGCCACGGCCTGGTAGGCGCCGAGGGCCAGTCGGTCGTTCATGCAGATGACCCCCGAAGGCGGGTTGGCCCGCCCCAGGAGCGCGGTCATGGCCTCATACCCGTGCGAAGGCTCCCATGCGGCGGTGTACTCGGCACCGACGAGCCGCATACGGCGATCGGCGAGGGCTCGCCGAATGCCCCGCAGCCGTGGGCCGACGGCAAGGGACTTCCACGGGTCATGCTCCTTTTCCTCCGCCCGCCCGATGACGGCGACCCGCCGGTGCCCGTGGTCGAGGAGTGCGGTGGCCACGGCGTGCCCCGCCTGCTCGTCGGCCGGCAGCACCGAGGGAACCCGGTCGTCCGAGGTGGCGTTGAGCAGGACCGTCGGCCTGCCCAGGATCTCCCCCGGGACCGCGAGCCGACGGCTGTACATGGCGGCGTACACGATGCCGTCGACCTGGCGGTCCAGTATCGCCTCGATCGCCTCCCGCTCGAGATCGGCATTGCCCTGTGTCTCGGCGATGAGCAGCACATGCCCCTGTTCCCGTGCCGCGTCGAGGGCGCCGCGGATCATGTCCCCGGCAAAACGGGTAGTGGCGACCGTGTCCGACACGAAGGCGATCGTGGCGCTCTTGCGGGTACGGAGGCTGCGTGCTGCGGCGTTGGGACGGTAGCCCAGTTCCTCGGCGGCGGCAAGGACGCGCTGCTGCGCGTCCTCGGACAGACGGGTCCCCTCCCGTTTGTTCAGCACCAGCGAGGCCGCGGTCGTGGACAGTCCGGCACGCCGGGCCACATCGGCCAGTGTCACCCGCCTCTGGGGCATGCGCTCCTCCAACCCTGGCTCGCGCCGTCCGGCGTTCCCGACCCGGGAGGCCCCCCTACCCCCATTCGGGGGGATTGACGGGGCACCCGGTCGAGCGCATCCTGCTAAAACCTTTGAGCACGGTACACCGCGATCCCGCTACCGCGGGATGCCTCCAGCGCGTCGACCGGTGAAAGAGTCCCGTGCACCGCCACGCAAGCGTTTCCCGATCATCCGGACGCCGGTCACCTCGGATCGGCCCGCCTGAGCCCCTGTCTCGTGCTAAATCGATGCACTTCCTGAGCCGCCCGGAGAAGAACGTGTCCCCATCCCTGTCCCGCCGCAGATTCCTGGCCGACCGATCGCGCGGCAGCGCGGCGGTCGCCGCAGTCGTCACCACGGCCCTGGTCCTCACCGCCTGTTCGGGAGGCACATCCTCGAAGGGCGGTGCCAAGAGCGTGGGTGACGTGCTCACCTTCGGCGCTCCGCTGTCGCCGCCGAGCCTGAACCCGGCGGTCGGCGACCCCGCCTACAGCGCGTTCTACCAGTGGGCGTACGACCCGCTGGTGGTCATGCGCCCCGACGGCCGATTCGGCCCCGGCCTCGCGGTCAAGTGGGGGTACGTCGGCAAGGGGAACCGCGCCTATGAGCTGACCCTGCGCAAGGGCATCAAGTTCAGTGACGGTGAGGCGCTCGACGCGCGGGCGGTGAAGACGTACCTGGACTACCAGAGGTCCCAGAAGACCGGCTCGGTCGCCGGCCTTCTCGTCAACGTGGAGTCCATCGATGTCACGGGACCCTTGACCGTGCGGCTCAAGCTGCGTGCGTCCGATCCCAATCTGACGTTCGCCTTCGCCCAGGCGTTCGGAGGAGGGGACATCGCCAGCCCGAAGGCGGTGGGGAAGCCGGCGTCGCTGGACAACGGTACGGCCGGAGCCGGTCCGTACATGCTGGACGCGAGCCGGACGGTCGCCTCGGACCACTACACCTTCGTCCCCAACCCGTACTACTGGAACAAGGACCGGCAGCACTGGAAGGAGGTGACGATCCGGGTCATCCCCAACTCGTCGTCGATGGTCCAGGCGATGCGGGCCGGGCAGGTCCAGGCCGCGCTCGGTGATGCCACCACCCTCGGGGCGGCCGAAGGCGCCGGGCTCACGGTACTGGCCCCGCCGCAGGCGATGACCGGGCTCAACCTCGCGGACCGGCAGGGCAAGGTGAGCAAGCCGCTGAGCGACGTCCGGGTGCGGCAGGCACTGAACTACGCCGTCGACCGCAAGGCCATCGCCAAGGCGCTGTACGGCGACGAGAAGCTGGCGCTCACCCAGTACGCCCTCCCCGGACAGGCCGGATACGAGGCCTCTCTCGACGCCATCTATCCCTACGACCCGGCGCGCGCCAAGAGCCTCCTCGCCGCGGCCGGATACCCCAACGGGTTCAAGCTTCCCGTGCTCGACACCACTCTGGTCGGACTCGACAAGATGACGCAGGCGGTGTCCGGCCAGCTCTCGAAGGTCGGCGTCAAGCTCCAGATCACCACGAAGCCGACCGCGAGCGACTACTTCGTCGCGATGACGTCGGGTAAGTACCCGGCCCCCGTGATCGGCTACGGCCTGGCCAACATGGCCACGCTGCACGTCGGCTTCGTCAGTGCGCAGGGGCCCTTCAACCCCTTCCACACGTCCGACCCGCACCTCGACGCGCTGTACGAGCAGTACTTCGCGGCGGACGAGAAGGACAGCACCGCGCTGCAGAAGCAGATCAACGCGTACCTCACGAAGCAGGCATGGGCACTTCCCGTCGTCGGCTCACCGCTGAGCTACTACCTCGCCAAGGGCCTCACCGGCCTGGACGCCACGACGGCCAACTCCGGAGTCCCCTGGCTCACCGAACTGCGCCGAGAGAGCTGATGGGCCCGCACGTGAGCAGAGGTGACCGATGGTAAGGCTCGTCCTGCGCCGACTGGCCTGGGCCGTACCGCTGGCACTCGTCGCCTCAGTGATCTCATTCGTCCTTGTGGCGCTTCTGCCGGGCGATGCCGCCCGCTCCCTGCTGGGGCAGAACGCGACCGACGCGCAGGTGGACGCCGCACGGCATGAACTGGGTCTGGACCGGCCGCTGTGGACGCAGTACTGGCGGTGGTTGTCCAGGGCGCTGCACGGTGACCTGGGCACCTCGCTGATCAACCGGCAGCCGGTGACCGGTCAGCTCAACGACCGGCTCGGACCGTCGCTGTCGCTGATCATCGGCGCGACTCTCCTCGCCGCCGTCGTCGGAATCCTGCTGGGAGTCCGCGGTGCACAGCGAGGCGTACTGGGCAACGTGGTCAAGTCGGGATCCGTCATCGGCCTCGCCGTTCCCGACTTCTGGCTGGGGCTCGTGCTGGTCGTGCTGTTCGCGGTGAAGCTGCCGTTCTTCCCGCCCACGGGCTATGTACCGCTGCCCGAGGATCCGGCGGCGTGGTTCACCTCGCTGGTCCTGCCGGTCGTCACCCTGGCGGTACCGGCCACCGCCGTGATCGCCAAGCAGAGCCGCGACGCCGTGGCGACCGCGCTCGACCAGCCCTTCGTACGGACCCTGCGGGCGGCCGGCGTCCCGGAACGGTCGGTGGTCTACCGGCACGCCCTGAAGAACGCCGCGGTCCCGGTCCTGACCGTGATCGGCATGGTGTTCGTCGGCGCACTCGGCGGGACCGTGGCCGTCGAGTTCATCTTCGCCATCCCCGGCCTGGGGAGCACCGCCGTGCAGGCGACCGCGTCCCATGACCTGCCTCTGATCGAAGGAGTCGTCGTGTACTTCACGATGGTCGTCATCGTGGTGAACCTGCTCGTCGACGTGGCCTACCACGCGGTCAACCCGAGGGTGCGCGCATCATGACGACGAGTTCGACGAACCCGGAGGTCTCAGCGGCCTCCGGGCCGGCGGAGCCGGCACCCGGCCCGTACCGGTCGCGCCGCGTCCTCGGCCGGCAGCCACTGGGTGCTCTGGCGGTGGCCTACCTGGCGCTGCTCGTGCCGGCCGGACTGCTCGCCCCTGCCGTCGCACCGTATCCACCTGACGAGCAGGACCTGAGCACCGTGCTCAGCGGTCCGTCGGCCGCGCACTGGCTGGGCACGGACGCGGTGGGCCGCGACGTGCTCAGTCGCCTGCTGTACGGAATCAACCCCGCGCTGGTGAACACGCTCACCGCGCTGGCGGTGTTCCTGCTGCTGGGTGTGCCGCTCGGCATCCTCGCCGGCTACCGGGGCGGCTGGCTGGACACCACGATCAGCCGGACGGCCGAGCTGATGCTCGGCATCCCCGCGATCATCCTCGTCCTGGTGGTGCTCGGTGTCTCCTCCTCCAGCCCCACCGCGGCCATGGTCACCCTCGGCGTGCTCGGCGCACCGGGTCTCACCCGACTCGTGCGGGGCGCGACGCTCGTGGTGCGTGAGGAACTGTTCGTGACGGCCGCCCGGGTCGCCGGCGTGCGCCCCTCGCGGATCATGAGCGGCCATGTGCTGCGCCGGGTGCTCGGCCCGATCCTCGCCCAGGCGTCGGTGTTCGCGGGCGTCGGCCTCGGCTTCCAGGCCGCGCTCGCCTTCCTCGGCGTCATGTCCGCGGGTGACCGGCCGAGCTGGGGGGAGATGATCAGCCAGGCGTCCACCGTCGTCACCACCGATGAGTGGCTGCTCGTTCCTCCCGGCGTGACGATCGCCCTGACCGTGCTGGCGTTCGGTGTGCTCGGAGATGCCATCCGCGATCAGACGGCGGGTGAACGAACGGCTGCCGCACCACGAGAGCGCCGGGAGCGAGGTCACCGGAAGGCCGCCCCCGCGCCTCGGGCGACGATCGTGGCACCGCCGGGAGGACCGTCCGACGGCCTGCTCGACGTCCGGGGACTGACCGTGACGGCGAGCACGGCCGACCGGGATACCACCCTGGTCAGCGACGTGACGTTCAGTATCGGCACCGGGGAGACGGTCGCCCTCGTGGGCGAATCCGGCTGCGGCAAGAGCATGACCGCCCTGGCGGTCCTGGGGCTGCTGCCTGACGGCGTCCACGTCACGGGTGGCGAGGTCTTCCACCGGGGCACGGATCTCGTGGCGGGCGGGCCCCAGGCGTACCAAGCCGTCCGTGGTTCCGGCATCGCGTACGTCGCCCAGGACGCCCTCGGCAGTCTCGACCCCACGCACACGGTCGGCAGCCACCTCAAGGAGGTCATCCGGCGCCACGACCGGCTCTCCGGGCCCGCGACGCGCGCAAGAGCCGCCGAACTGCTCCAGCAGGTCAAGCTGCGCGACGTCGACCGGGTCCTCGCCTCCTACCCGCACGAGATCTCCGGCGGCATGGCACAGCGCGTCAACATCGCCCTCGCGCTCGCCGGCCGACCGAAACTCGTGATCGCCGACGAACCGACGACGGCGCTGGACGTGACCGTGCAGGCGGAGATCCTCGCTCTGTTGCGCGAGTTGCAGCAGAGCACCGGCCTGGCGATCCTGCTGATCACCCATGACTGGGGCGTCGTCGCGGACCTCGCCGATCGTGCCGTCGTCATGTACGCGGGCGAGGTCGTCGAGCAGGCCGGTGTCGACAGCCTGGTCCACGCCCCCCGCTTCCCCTACACCGCGGCGCTGCTGGCCGCCGACCCGAGCACGGCCGACGAGGGAACGCGCCTGCCCATGCTGCCGGGCCGGGTACCGCCCCCCGGGGCGTGGCCGACCGGATGCCGATTCGCCGGCCGGTGCGCGCACACGCGCGAGGAGTGCACCAGCGGGCCCGTTCCCCTCCTGTCGGTCGGTCGGAACGCGGCCGCCCGCTGTATTCGCGTCGACGACCTCGTCCGGGAAGGAGCACTACCGCGATGACCCAGGAGCACCCTCCCGTCCTGGAGGTACGCAACATCAGCGTGGGTTTCGGACGCCGACGCCGGGAACCGCTGTTCCGGGCGCTCGACGACGTCAGCCTGACCGTCCGGCGCGGCACGACCATGGGACTGGTCGGGGAGTCGGGATCGGGCAAGTCCAGCCTCGCCAAGGCGGTGCTGGGCCTCGTGCCGGCACAGTCCGGCAGCGTGCACCTGCTCGGCCGGGACACGACCCACCTGAGCCCCTCGGAAAGAAGGAAGCTCGGCAGCTCCCTGCAAGCCGTCTTCCAGGATCCGAACAGCTCCCTCAACCCTTCCTACACAGTCGGCCGCAGCCTGGCCGAGCCGATGAGAGCCCAGGGCGTCCGTTCCCGGCAGACCATCGCGCGCCGGACGGCGAAGCTCCTCGAGGACGTGGGACTGGACCCGGCCGCCGCCGCGAAGTACCCGCGCGACTTCTCCGGAGGACAACGCCAGCGCATCTCCATCGCCCGTGCCCTGATGACCGAGCCCCAACTCGTCATCTGCGACGAGTCGGTCAGCGCGCTGGACCTGTCGGTCAAGGCCCAGATCCTCAACCTCCTGGCCGACCTCCAGGACGGACATGGAGTCGGCTACCTGTTCATCTCGCACGACATGTCCGTCGTACGGCACATCTGTCACGACGTCACCGTCCTGTACCGGGGACAGGTCATGGAGGCCGGACCGACCCGCCTCGTGACGCACGAGCCCGCACACCCCTACACCCGTGCGCTCCTGCTGGCCGCCCCGGTCGCCGACCCGCAGGCCCAGCGGAAACGGCGCGCCGCGAACGCGGCGTACGGACGCACGTCCGGAGTCACGGCGGAGGTGTCGAGCGGCTGCCCGTTCGCCCCGCGCTGCCCCTTCGCGACGGACCAGTGCCGACGGGAACGCCCCGAGCCGCGAACGCTCACCGACGGGCGGGTCGTGGCATGCCACCGCTATCCGGAATGGCGCCGGGAAGACGGGGCCAACGCGCAAACAGTCTGAAGCAGGGATCCGCCCGACGTCCTCTCGCCCGGGCACCGCTCCGACGAACTGGGAGAAGCACGATGGCTCACGCCGTGGACAGGCCCGGGGGGAATCTCACACCGGGGGCAAAGGCCAGATGGCTGACCGTCCTCGTGGTGGCCTTGGCTCTCACACTGACCGCGATCGCGCACGCCGACTCAGGAGGTTCACTCCAGATCAGGGTGCTGTCGAATCGCGCGGATCTGGTGTCCGGGGGTGACGCTCTCGTCGAGGTGGTGCTGCCCTCCGGGGCGACACCGCAGAGTGTGCGCGTGGACGTGGACGGGCGGGACGTGACGTCCGCTTTCGCCGTCCGGCCGGACGGCCGCTTCCTGGGCCTGGTCACCGGCCTCAGGGTCGGCGAGAACCAGGTGACGGCCCAGGGGCAGGCGGGTGCGGCGCGTCTGACCGTCACCAACCATCCCGTCGGCGGGCCGGTGTTCGCCGGGCCCCAGGTGCAGCCGTGGGAGTGCGCCACCGAGGAGAACGGCCTCGGGGCGGCGCAGGACGCCGCCTGCAACACCCCGGCGAAGTACACCCTGTTCTACAAGTCGTCGCTGACCGGCCAGTTCACCGCGTACGACCCGCGAACTCCCCCTGTGGACCTCGCGTACACGACGACGGACCAGGGCAAGCGGGTCGCCTATGTCGTGCGCCGGGAACGTGGCGTCATGGACCGCGGGATCTACGACATCGCGGTGCTGTACGACCCCGCCAAGGCCTGGAAGCCGTGGGCGCCGCAAAGCGGCTTCAACGGCAAGCTCGTGGTGCCGTTCGGCGGCGACTGCACACCCCGGCACTCGCAGGGCGCGCCCGCGGAGAGCGTTCTCGACGACGCGGCGCTGTCGCGTGGATTCGCCGTCGCGACGTCCAATCTGAACATGCTGGGGCAGAACTGCAACGGCGTGGTCTCCGCCGAAGCGCTGGTGATGCTCAAGGAGCACTTCGTCGAGACCTACGGCCCGATCCGCTACACCATCGGCCGGGGCTGCTCCGGCGGCTCCATGCAGCAGCACTGGATCACCTCCGACTACCCCGGCCTGCTGAACGGCATCCTGCCCTCCTGCAGTTTCCCCGACGTCTGGTCCACGCTGCAGGAGGCCGAGGACTGCCACCTGCTCGACCGGTACTTCGACACCTCCCCGCTGTGGGCGGTGACCGCCCAGCGCACCGCGGTGACCGGCCACGCGGCCGAGACGGTGTGCCGGTCGCTCTGGGACAACCCGACCGGCAACCTGCAGTACGCCAAGACCTGGCTGGACCCGGACAACGGGACCGGCTGCCTCGGCGGTCTCAACGCCGGCCACACCACCCTGGAGCCCAACCCCCCGTGGGTGTACGACGCCGCGACGAACCCCGAGGGCGAGCGGTGCACACTGCAGGACTACGCCGTGGCGGTCTGGGGCCGAAGGCCCGAGAGTTCATGGGGACCGGTCGAACAGAGCATCCAACGCGGTTTCGCCAACCGGCCGTACGACAACACCGGTGTCCAGTACGGCCTGAAGGCCCTCGAATCCGGTTTGGTCACCCCCGAGCAGTTCGTCGACCTCAACGAGAACGTCGGCGGGCTGGACATCGACTGGAACCGGCAGCCGGGACGCAGCGAGGCCGACCCCGCGGCGCTGGAGACCGCGTACCGCTCCGGTCAGGTGACCTACCCCCGCGAGGCGGCCAAGGTGCCCGTCATCGACCTCCGCACCGCCACCGGCAACCTGGAGATCCACACCGACTTCCACAGTTACGAGATGCGCGCCCGGCTCGACCAGGCCAACGGTGACCACGACAACCAGATCATCTGGACGGGTGTGCCCGCCGTCGCCAGCGATGACGACGCCAGCGAGAAGGCGTTCGTGCTCATGGACAGCTGGCTGGCCCGCATCGAGGCCGACACGTCCGCCGACCCGCTGGAGACCAAGGTGGTGCGCGACAAGCCGGCCAATGCGGTCGACGCGTGCTGGATCGGCGGCCACGAGATCACCGACATGTCCGTCTGCCGGGCCGCCTACCCCTACTTCGGACTGCCCCGGACAGCCGCCGGGGGCCCGATGGCCAACAACATCCTCAAGTGCAGGCTCAAGCCGCTCGACCGGGGCGACTACACCGCCGACTTCACCGACGCCCAGTGGGACCGGCTGCGGAACACCTTCCCCGAGGGGGTGTGCGACTACAGCAAGCCCGGCGTGGCCCAGCAGCCCTCCCTGCCGTGGCTGACGTTCGCCGGCGGACCGGGCGGGCAGCCACTGGGCGCCCCGCCGCAGTCCAGCCCCGCCCCCTGAAGCACGAGGTGTCCGCGCTGGTGGCCTCCGCCCGCTGACGGACGGATCAGCTGTGCGGCGCCCAGCGTGGTGGGCGCCGCTCACGGAACGCGCGCATTCCTTCCGCGGCCTCCTCGGAGGCGAACAGGTCGGCGGAGAGCCTCACCATCTCGGCTCCCCGCTCCTCGATCGTCCGGCGCGTGCGCGCCGCGGTCAGCTTCTTGGACTCGGTCAGCCCCTGCCGCGAGCACAGGCGCAGGGCCGCGAGAAGTTCCGCGACGCGCTCTTCCGTTGCCCGTGCGCCGTCCGGGGCCTCGGTCAGCAGGCCGATGTCGGCCGCCGCGGCGCCGTCGAAGGTCTCACCGGTCAGGAAGTAGCGCGCCGCCGCTCGTTCGTCGAGGCGGGGCAGCACGGTGAGGGAGATGATCGCGGGGGCGAGGCCAAGGCGGACCTCGGAGAACGAGAAGGTCGTGTCGGCGGGAGCGATCGCGATGTCGGCGGCCCCGATCAGCCCTATACCGCCCGCCCGTGCGTTCCCCTTCAGATGGGCGATGACCGGTACGGGCGTCTCCACGATCTTGCGCAGCAGTTCCAACAGGGCCTCGGTGCCCCGCAGCATGCCCCCGTCCGCGGCCTCCTTGAGGTCCGCGCCGGCGCAGAAGGTGGGGCCGGTGTGCGTGAGGACGACGGCGCGGACACTCTCGTCGGCCGCCACGTGATCCAGGCCGGCGAGCAACTGATCGACGAGCGCGGCCGAGAGGGCGTTCCGGTTGCCCGGCGAGTCAAGCGTGAGGGTGGCGATGCCGGCCTCGATGTCGGTAGCGACCAGGCCAGGAAACTTTTCGGTCATGGCTTCTCCTTCGTTGTCGCGCCGCGAACGTGACCTACGTCTCTCGACAGCCGTTGTTAACGAGCGCTAACCTCCATCGCGCTAGTTAACGTTAACTAACATCCTTTGCCAAGCGTGTGCTCCCTTCGGCTCGTCTGCCGGGCGGTCCGCGCGAGGAGGCAGCGCATGCACACTCTTGCCACGGGGCCCCGGCTCACAACCGCGGCCGATCCGCTCTCACCGACGTTCCGGCACAACGAGGCGAGTCACGCCGCGGAGGTGGCGGAGCTGCGCAAGCGGCTGGCCGAGGCGTCCGAGGGCGGCGGTGAGCGGGCCAGGGACAAGCACGTCGCCCGCGGCAAGCTGCTGCCGCGCGACCGCGTGGAGACCCTGCTCGACCCCGGGTCGCCCTTCCTGGAACTGGCGCCGCTGGCGGCGCACGAGATGTACGGCGGGGACGCGCCGGCGGCCGGAGTGGTCGCCGGGATAGGTCGTGTGGCCGGACGCGAGTGCGTGGTCGTCGCCAACGACGCCACCGTGAAGGGCGGCACGTACTACCCGTTGACGGTCAAGAAGCACCTCCGCGCGCAGGAGGTCGCCCTGGAGAACCGGTTGCCGTGCATCTACCTGGTGGATTCAGGCGGCGCCCATCTCCCTCGTCAGGACGAGGTCTTCCCCGACCGGGAGCACTTCGGGCGGATCTTCTACAACCAGGCGAACCTGTCGGCCCGTGGCATCCCGCAGATCTCGGCGGTGATGGGTTCCTGCACGGCCGGCGGCGCGTACGTCCCGGCGATGAGCGACGAGACGGTCATCGTGCGCAACCAGGGGACGATCTTCCTGGGCGGCCCGCCGCTGGTGAAGGCGGCCACCGGAGAGGTGGTCACCGCGGAGGAGCTGGGCGGCGGTGAGGTCCACGCCCGCGTCTCCGGAGTCGTGGACCACCTCGCCGAGGACGACGCCCACGCCCTGCGCATCGTCCGCGACATCGTGGCCACGTTCGGCCCGCGAGTGCCCCGGCCCTGGAACGTGACCCCGGTCGAGGAGCCCGCGGTGGACCCCGCCGGTCTGTACGGCGTCCTCCCTGCGGACAACCGCACCCCCTTCGACATACGCGAGGTCATCGCCCGGATCACCGACGGCTCCCGCTTCACCGAGTTCAAGGCCGAGTACGGCCAGACCCTCGTCACCGGCTTCGCCCGCATCCACGGGCACCCCGTGGGCATCGTGGCCAACAACGGCATCCTCTTCGCCGAATCCGCGCAGAAAGGCGCCCACTTCATCGAGCTGTGCGACCAGCGCAGCATACCTCTGCTGTTCCTGCACAACATCACCGGCTTCATGGTGGGCCGCGCCTACGAGAACGGCGGCATCGCCAAACACGGCGCGAAGATGGTCACCGCGGTGGCCACCACCCGCGTACCGAAGCTGACAGTCGTCGTCGGCGGATCGCACGGCGCGGGCAACTACTCGATGTGCGGGCGCGCCTACTCCCCCCGCTTCCTGTGGATGTGGCCCAACGCCAAGATCTCCGTGATGGGCGGTGAGCAGGCCGCGACCGTCCTCGCGACCGTCAAGCGGGACCAGTTGGAGGCTCGCGGCGAGGAGTGGACCGCCGAGGCCGAGGAGCGGTTCAGGCGCCCGATCCGCGAACAGTACGAGCAGCAGGGCAGCGCCTACTACTCCACGGCACGGCTGTGGGACGACGGGATCATCGACCCGCTCGACACCCGCACGGTACTGGGACTGGCCCTGACCGCCTGCGCCAACGCCCCTCTCGCCGAACCGCAGTTCGGCCTCTTCCGTATGTGACCCCCTCCTTCCCATCCCAGGAGTTCCAGGTGTTCGACACCGTCCTGATCGCCAACCGCGGCGAGATCGCGGTACGGGTCATCCGCACGCTGCATCGGCTCGGCGTCCGCGCGGTCGCCGTCCACAGCACGGCCGATGCGGGAGCCCGGCACGTACGCGAAGCCGACACCGCGGTGGCCCTGCGGCCCGGCGGCCCCGCCGACGGCTACCTCGACATCCAGCAGATCGTGGACGCCGCCCGCCGTACCGGCGCGCAGGCGATCCATCCCGGCTACGGCTTCCTCTCCGAGAACGCCGACTTCGCCCAGGCCGTCGCCGAGGCCGGGCTGACCTTCATCGGCCCTCCGGCGGCCGCGATCACCCTGATGGGCGACAAGATCCGCGCCAAGGACACCGTGCGGGCCTACGGGGTGCCCGTGGTGCCGGGCAGCAGCGGCAGCGGGCTGACGGACGACCAGCTCGCCGAGGCGGCCTCGCAGGTCGGCCTGCCGGTGCTCCTCAAGCCGTCGGCGGGTGGTGGCGGCAAGGGCATGCGCCTGGTCCGCGATCCGGCCGCTCTGCGGGAGGAGATCGCGGCTGCCCGGCGCGAGGCCCGTGGTTCCTTCGGTGACGACACCCTGCTGGTCGAGCGCTGGATCGACCGTCCCCGCCACATCGAGATCCAGGTCCTGGCCGACGCCCACGGGAACGTGGTGCACCTGGGCGAGCGTGAGTGCAGCCTCCAGCGCCGCCACCAGAAGATCGTCGAGGAGGCCCCGTCCGTCCTGCTCGACGAGGACACCCGGGCGGCGATGGGCGCGGCGGCGGTCGAGGCCGCCCGCTCCTGCGGCTACACCGGCGCGGGCACGGTGGAGTTCATCGTCTCCGCCGACCGCCCGGACGAGTACTTCTTCATGGAGATGAACACCCGGCTCCAGGTCGAGCACCCGGTGACCGAGCTGGTGACCGGCCTGGACCTGGTCGAGTGGCAGGTGCGCGTCGCCGCCGGTGAGGTGCTGCCCTTCGGTCAGGAACAGGTCGGGTTCGACGGCCATGCCATCGAGGTCCGTCTGTACGCCGAGGATCCCGAACGGGACTTCCTTCCCAGCGGCGGGCGCGTGCTGACCCTGCGGGAACCGGCGGGCGTGGGTGTGCGCGTGGACTCGGGCCTGGTCGAGGGCTACGAAGTCGGAAGCCGCTACGACCCCATGCTCGCCAAGGTGATCGCCCACGGCCCGGACCGCGCCACCGCGCTGCGCCGGCTGCGCGCCGCCCTGGATGACACCCGGGTGCACGGAGTCACCGTCAACGCCGGGTTCCTGCGCCGACTGCTCGACGACGGTGACGTGGTGGCCGGACGCCTGGACACCGGGCTGGTCGAGGCCCGGCTCGGCTCGCTGGTGCAGGCCCCGGTGCCGCCCGAGGTTCCGCTGGCCGCCGCGCTCGCCGCTCAACTCGCCCGGGAACCCGCCACGGGGCAGGACCCGCGGGCGTGGGTCGACCCCTTCTCCGTACCGTCGGGCTGGCGGATCGGCGGCCCTGCCTGGACCACGCACCGGTTCGTGGACGGCGACCGCGCGCCGATCGAGATACGCCTCCGCCGCACTGCCCACGGACCGAGCCCGTACGAGGTGTCCTGCGAAGGCGCCGCACCGCTGCCTGTCGACCTGCGCGGCGACGGGACCGGCAGGGTGCTCCTGACCTGGGACGGGAAGACACGGCGCCTCGACCACACGGTGGAGACGACCGCGGCCGGAGAAGTCGTGCACTGGCTCTCGCGCGGCGCCGACACCTGGCGGCTGCGGACCTTCGATCCGGTCGCCGCGGCCGGCGCCGACGCCGGAGCCACCGCAGGCGGCGCGCTCACCGCCCCCATGCCCGGCACGGTCACCCTGGTGAAGGCGACCGTCGGAGACACCGTCATCGCAGGTCAGGTCGTCCTCGTCGTCGAGGCCATGAAGATGGAACACGCCCTGACCGCCCCCTTCGACGGAACGGTCGCCGAGCTGCGCGCCGCGCCCGGCGCCACCGTCGCGCTGGACGAGGTCCTCGCCGTCGTCGAGCCCGCGACGGCCGACGCGAAGGCGGACGAGGGGGTGGCTGCCTGATGTCGGAGCGACGCACCGCGACCGGGTCGACGCCGCCTGCGGGTTCTCCGCGACCGCCGGTATCCGATCACCTGCCGCCCGCCTCCTCGGCTCTGTCCGGCCTGCCGGAAGCCGTCCGTATCCACGAGGGTCGGGCCACGCGACGGACTGCAGAACGAGTCCAACGAACGCGGCCTGGACCGCGCCCTGGCGCTGATGGTCCGGCACATCGCGGTCTTCGGCAGCGCGACCGAGACGTTCACCCGGAAGAACCTGGGCCGCACGGTCGACGAGTCGCTGGAGATGTTCGCCCCGGTCGTCCGTCGTGCCACCGGCAGCGGCCTGCGAGTGCGTGGCCATGTGTCGATGTGCTTCGGCGACCCGTGAGAGGGGCGCGTACCCGTGCCTCAGGTGGTCGATGTGGTCCGACGCCCGGCCGATCTGGGATGCGACGCGATCAGCCTGGGCGACACCGTCGGCGTGGCCACGCCCGGCCTGGTCCACGAGCTTCTGGAGGCGCCGGCGGACGTCGGAATCACGGCGGACCGCCTGGCCGTGCACTTCCACGACACCTACGGACAGGCCATGTCCAACACGCCGGCCGCTCTTCAGGCCGACATCACCGTCCTGGACACCTCGGCCGGCGGCCTGGGCGGCGCCCCTACGCGAAGAGCGCCACCGGGGGCGCCCCAGCGCCTCGCGCACGGTGCGCGCCCTGGCGGGCGGCCCACCGGCCCCCACGGCCTCGACACCCGTCCCGGAGCGGACGGCCCGGCCACCTGACCTCCCGCCCCTCTCCCAACCGTCGACATCCCGGCCCCTCCCCCATCCGTCATGAGATCGAGGACGACATGTTGAACCACCGGCTCAGTGATGAGCACGAACAACTCCGCAGCACCGTGGCTGAGTTCGCCCGCGATGTGATCGCCCCGGTGATCGGCGACCACTACGAGCGGCATGAGTTCCCGTACGAGATCGTCCGGGAAATGGGCAAACTCGGCCTGTTCGGGCTGCCGTTCCCGGAGGAGTACGGCGGCATGGGCGGGGACTACCTCGCCCTCGGCCTGGTCCTGGAGGAACTCGCCCGAGTCGACTCCTCCGTGGCCATCACGCTGGAAGCGGGCGTCTCCCTCGGCGCCATGCCCATCCACCTCTTCGGGACACCGGAGCAGAAGGCCGAGTGGCTGCCCAGGCTCTGTGCCGGCGAGATCCTCGGCGCCTTCGGCCTCACCGAACCGGGCGGCGGCTCGGACGCCGGGGCGACCCGCACCACCGCCCGCCTGGACGAGACCACCGACGAGTGGGTGATCAACGGCAGCAAGTGCTTCATCACCAACTCCGGTACCGACATCACCGGGCTGATCACCGTCACCGCGGTCACCGGCACCGCGGAGAGCGGGGCCAAGGAGATCAGCGCGATCATCGTCCCCGCCGGAACCCCGGGCCTGACGGTGGCGACGCCGTACTCCAAGGTCGGTTGGAATGCCTCCGACACCCGGGAGCTGTCCTTCGCCGACGTCCGGGTCCCGGCGCGGAACCTCCTCGGCGAACGCGGTCGCGGTTACGCCCAGTTCCTGCGGATCCTCGACGAGGGACGGATCGCCATCGCCGCGCTCGCCACCGGTCTGGCCCAGGGATGCGTGGACGAGTCCCTGACGTACGCCCGCGAGCGGGAGGCGTTCGGCCGCCCCATCGGCGCCAACCAGGCCATCCAGTTCAAGATCGCCGACATGGAGATGCGCGCGCACACCGCCCGCCTGTCCTGGTACCACGCCGCCTCGAAGCTGGTCGCCGGTGAGCCCTTCAAGAAGGAGGCCTCGCTCGCCAAGCTCTACAGCTCCGAGATCGCCGTCGACAACGCCCGCGACGCCACCCAGATCCACGGCGGCTACGGCTTCATGAACGAGTACGCCGTCGCCCGCTTCTGGCGTGACGCCAAGATCCTCGAAATAGGCGAGGGGACCAGCGAGATCCAGCGCATGCTCATCGCCCGGCATCTCGGCCTCGCCGACCTGGAGGGGACACGCTGATGGACAAGGTCATCACCTCGGCGGCCGAAGCGGTCGCGCGGATCCCCGACGGGGCGTCGTTGGCCGTCGGCGGATTCGGCCTGTGCGGCATCCCCTCGGCGCTGATCCAGGCGCTGCTCAAGGCCGGCACAACGGATCTGAAGGTCGTGTCGAACAACTGCGGGGTCGACGACTGGGGCCTGGGCGTGCTCCTCGAAGCCCGGCGCATCGTCCGGGCCACCTCCTCCTACGTCGGTGAGAACAAGGAGTTCGCCCGCCAGTACCTCACCGGCGAGATCGAGCTGGAGCTGGTCCCCCAGGGCACCCTCGCCGAACGGCTGCGCGCCGGCGGCTGCGGCATACCCGCCTTCTTCACCCCCGCCGGCGTCGGCACCCAGATCGCCGACGGCGGGCTGCCCTGGCGCTACGACGCCGACGGCGCCGTGGCCGTGGCCTCCCCGCAGAAGGAGGTGCGCACGTTCCGCGGTGCCGAGTACGTGCTGGAGGAAGCGATCACCACCGACTTCGCCCTCGTCCGGGCGATCAGAGGGGACCGGCACGGCAATCTCGTCTTCGCCAAGTCCGCCCGGAACTTCAACCCCCTCGCGGCGATGGCGGGACGAGTGACCATCGCGGAGGTCGAGGAACTGGTCGAGCCCGGCGAACTCGACCCGGACACGATCCATCTGCCGGGCGTGTTCGTGCAGTCGGTGCTCGCCCTGAGCGCGACGGAAGCGGCCGACAAGCGGATCGAGAAGGTGACCGTGCGCCAGGCCCCGACCGGCGTCGAAGAGATGCCGGGACAGCGCGGTGCGACGGAAGGACGGAACTGATGGCCTGGTCCAGGGACGAGATGGCCGCTCGGGCCGCCGCCGAGCTGACCGACGGTTCGTATGTGAACCTCGGCATCGGACTGCCGACGCTGGTGCCCAACCACCTGCCGCCCGGCGTGCACGTGGTCCTGCAGTCCGAGAACGGCATTCTGGGTGTCGGCCCCTACCCCACCGCCGACCAGGTCGACCCCGACCTGATCAACGCCGGCAAGGAGACCGTGGCCGTACTGCCGGGCGCCTCCTTCTTCGACTCCTCGCTGTCCTTCGGCATGATCCGGGGCGGGCACATCGACGCGGCGATCCTCGGCGCCATGCAGGTCTCCGCCACCGGCGACCTCGCCAACTGGACCATCCCCGGCAAGATGATCAAGGGGATGGGCGGGGCGATGGACCTCGTGCACGGCGCACGGAAGGTCGTCGTGCTGATGGAGCACGTGGCCAAGGACGGCACCCCGAAGATCGTCCAGGAGTGCACACTCCCCCTGACCGGCAAACACTGTGTGCAGCGCGTCATCACCGACCTGGGCGTCATCGACATCACCCAGGACGGCCTCGTGCTGACCGAAACCGCACCCGGGATCTCGGTGGAGGAGGTGCGAGGCAAGACCGCAGCCGGCCTCACGGTGGCTCCCGGGCTCGGCGTCACCGGAGAACGTGTCGGTTGACCGGGCAACGGCGGGCCGACTGGCCCGAGGTGGGTGCACGTGGGTCGGGACACCGGGCCGATGCCGTACGCCGCAACGGCGACTCCGTCCTCCTGCACTGAATCCGAAGCGACAGAAGCACACCGTACCGACTTCTGTCACGTGGAGGCTTGGCACCGGTGGCGGAGGTTGCGTTGGCCTGCCCCCGCCAACGGGCAGGCTGGGCCGGACGAGCGCCCACGGCCGGTACGCGGTCCCGGCCCGCGCGGGCCGTGGCCGGTCGCGATCCGCGAGTAGCCGGCACAGCCGCAGGCCGGGGCGGAGACGGAGCCAGCGGCGAGCCGACCCCTACGTGACTCGCGTCCGGGCAACCAGGATTCCGACCCCGGCTGCCCGGACGCGGCATCTTCGCGGAACCGATGCGGACCACCGCCAGGTGCCTACGGAAGAAGCCCGCGGCGCCGAGCGGTGATCACTGCCTCGAATCGCGTGTGGGCATCGAGTTTCCGCATGGCGCTGCGCAGATACGACTTGACCGTCTCCGGCAGCAGCGACAGGCGCCTGGCGGCTTCGGCGTTGCTGCACCCCAGGGCCACCTGGGCGAGGACATCGACTTCGCGTGGTGACAGCGGGGAGGAGGCCCCCGGTTCGGATACCGTACCGAGGCCGGCCAGCCGCCGCGACGCCTCAAGGAGCCGGTCACGCAGAGCGTCGTCGCCGATGTCCTGTGCGATGACGCGGAGTTCCGCATGAACCTGGCGGACCTCGTCAGCGGCGATCCGGCTTCCGGAAAAGCCACGGTCGGCCGCTACGGCCTGCTGGAGCTTCAACCGCCGGTCGACCTCGTCCCGGATGGCGATCTCCCCGGCCAGTTGCCGTGAGGCGTCGACCATGGCGGCCGTCGCCCGGTCCCCGAGGGGCGCGGGTCCACGAGAGGCTCCGTACAGCACTCCGCGGACCGCGCCCGACACCACCAGCGGGACGGCGACGATCGAGCGGATACCCTCCGCCATCACTGCGGCATCGTAGTCGTGCGTGATGGATTCGGCGGACCGGTAGTCGGCCACGGCGGCAGGCCGACGCCGGGCCAGGACCTGCCCGCCCAGGCCGGCGCCCGGACGAATGTCGAGCCCGCTCATGGCCGTCGTCCGGACACCGACGAACTGCAGGAGGTGCAGAACCCCGTCACGCACCTGGCCACCGAAGACGACCGGCAGACCGGCGCGCTCCTGGGTCAGCCGAAGGGCGTGCCGGATCGCGTCTCCATCGTCGGGCCTCATGACATTGTCTGGATTTGTGATCATCTGCCCCTACCTCATTCCGGGGGTAGCCGGCCAACGGCGTAACCCGGAGCATAAGTTGCCGTAACGCCATGGCAAACGGCTGTCACAACACGATTCGATGACGTCCGCATTCCCTGCCCATGACGCGGCAAGGGGCGCAATACATTCACGGTCGCCATATGAAAGAGGTACCTCGTGCCGACAACGCAGAGTGCGCCCAGCTACGCATCAGGGGCCTGTGGAAAGCCCATGCTCGGCGAGACGATCGGCGAGAATTTCGATCGCACGGTGCTGTCCTTTCCCGAGCGGGATGCGTTGATCGAACGTGCCACCGGGCGTCGCTGGAGTTATGCGGGACTCGCCGCCGACGTCGACGCGTTGGCGCACGGGCTGCTGGAGCTGGGTATCGGCAAAGGAGATCGGGTAGGCATCTGGGCGCCCAATTGTGCGGAGTGGACCCTCACGCAGTACGCCACCGCGAAAATCGGCGCCATCCTGGTCACGATCAACCCTGCCTACCGCTCCCACGAGCTGGAGTACGTACTGAACCAAGCCGGAATCCGGCTGGTCATCGCCGCGGAGACATTCAAGACCTCCCACTACGCCGCCATGATCGCCGAAGTGGAGCCGCGCTGCCCAGCTCTGGAGCACGTGATCCTGCTCGGCGACCGTGCCTGGAACTCCCTTCTGGCGGATGGACGGCGGGGCGACCCGGCAGTGCTGGCCGAGAGGCAGGCCACGCTGAGTCCGGACGACCCGATCAACGTCCAGTACACGTCGGGGACCACCGGCTTCCCCAAGGGGGCGACGCTGTCGCACCACAACATCCTCAACAACGGCTTCTTCGTGGGCGAGTTGTGCAACTACACCGAGAACGACCGCGTCTGCATCCCGGTGCCCTTCTACCACTGCTTCGGCATGGTGATGGGCAACCTCGCGTGTACCAGTCACGGCGCGGCCATGGTCATCCCGGCACCGTCGTTCGATCCCAAGTCCACCCTGGCCGCGGTCGCGGAGGAGTCGTGCACATCGCTGTACGGCGTACCGACGATGTTCATCGCGGAACTGGCCGACCTCGACTTCGACTCGTTCGACCTGTCCAGCCTGCGTACCGGCATCATGGCGGGCTCACCCTGCCCGATCGAGGTGATGAAGGAAGTCATCGAGCGGATGGGCATGGCCGAGGTGTCGATCTGCTACGGCATGACGGAGACCTCGCCGGTTTCGACCCAGACGCGCGCGGACGACTCGGTGGACCGCCGTGTCTCGACCGTCGGCACGGTCGGTCCGCACCTGGAGGTCAAGGTGGTGGACCCGTTGACGGGCCTGACCGTTCCGCGCGGCGAACCCGGAGAGCTGTGCACCCGCGGCTACTCGGTCATGCTCGGTTACTGGGGTGAGCCCGAGAAGACGGCCGAGGCCATCGACGCCGCACGATGGATGCACACCGGCGACCTCGCGGTCATGGACGACGACGGATACCTCAGCATCACCGGTCGTATCAAGGACATGGTGATCCGTGGCGGGGAGAACCTGTACCCGCGCGAAATCGAGGAATTCCTCCACACCCATCCGGACATCCTGGATGTCCAGGTTATCGGCGTCCCTGACCCGAAGTACGGCGAAGAGCTGATGGCCTGGGTCCGAATGCACGACGGCGCCGAACCGCTCACCACCGACGCCGTGCGCGAATTCTGCAGCGGCAGGCTGGCCCACTTCAAGATTCCCCGCTATGTGCACGTCGTCGAGGAATTCCCCATGACCGTCACCGGCAAGATCCGCAAAATCGAGATGCGGGAGAAGGCGGTGCGGATGCTGAACCCGCCTTCGTAGGGAATGATCGTGCCGAAGGAGGCGGTGGCTGATGCACGCAAGGCTCAGTACGTTCCAGGGCTCCGCGGAAGGAGTCGAGGACTCCGTGCGCAACGCCCACGAGACGGTACTCCCGGCGCTGCGGTCGGTCGACGGGTTCCGCGGTCTGATGGTGCTGGTGGACCGCGCGTCGGGCAGACAACTCGCCCTCACCCTGTGGGACAGCGAACAGGCCATGGAGTCCGGCGAGAGCGCGGCGAACCGGATCCGCGAGGACAGCGCCCGGCAGAGCGGGCTGTCCGTCGAGGATGTCCAGCACTACCAGGTCGCGCTCGACGCCCTCCACGGCTAAAATACGGGTGCTCCGCGAGGACAACAGATCCATGGCCGAGTACGTCGTCGCCCGGGCAGGGGTCTTCCACGGTCAGCTACACAGACCTCGTCGACTCTTGCGCCTCCGTCTCGATCGTCACGCCTCCTTGCTGTCCCAGGCTTGCGACCTGCAGAGACCTTTGGACATCGACATCGACGAGATCGCCGCCGCTCCCGCCCCATCGGTGTCTCAGGTGCCCCAGGGCCCGACGCCGCCCCCCCCTGAACCCGAACCCTCACCTCTCGTACAAGCGCGCAACAGGAAGCTCACCTCCGCCATTACCGCCCGCCTGCGACCAAGGCACGGAGCCTCCGCTCGACATGGCCGTCGCAGCCCCGGAGGCAACGGCCATCCGTGCCTCAACCACTGCAGCCTCGCCCCGACACAACAGCAGTTCAAAGCCCAGTCAGCAGCATCACTGAGGGATCTGCACGGCCACCGCCGAACGTTGAGCTCGGTGCCAACTATCCCGCTTTGGTGTCAACTAAAAAGCCTCGTCACAGCAGGCTAGCGCCGCACCCTCGGCATCCCCAGGCCGATCCAGGAGATGATCTCCCGCTGGATCTCGTTGTTGCCGCCGCCGAAGGTGAAGATCACGGCGGAGCGGTAGCCGCGTTCGAGTTCGCCGTGCAGCACGGCTCCCGCCGAGCCCTCCTGGAGGGCGCCGGGGGCCGCGACGATCTCCAGGAGCCAGGCGTAGGCGTCCCGGCGGGCCTCGGAGCCGTAGACCTTGACGGCGGAGGCGTCCTGCGGGGTGAGGGTGCCGTTCTGCAGGGCGCCCACCATCTGCCAGTTGAGGAGCTTGAGGGCGTCGAGCTTGACGTGGGTCTGGGCGAGGCGGCGGCGGACCCAGGGCAGGTCGACGACCCGGCGTCCGTCGGCGAGCTTGGTCTCGGTCGCCCAGCGCTGGACGTCGTGCAGGGCGCGGATCGCCATGGTGCCGTGCGCGGCGAGGGTGACGCGCTCGTGGTTGAGCTGGTTGGTGATGAGCCGCCAGCCCTGGTTCTCGGCGCCGACCCGGTGGGAGACGGGGACGCGGATGTTCTCGTAGTAGCTGGCGGTGGTGTCGTGCGAGGCCAGGGTGCGGATGACCGTGCAGGAGTAGCCGGGGTCGGTGGTCGGCACCAGGAGCATGGTGATGCCCTTGTGGGGTGGGGCCCCGGGGTCGGTGCGGGTCGCCAGCCAGACCCAGTCGGCGGTGTCGCCGTTGGTCGTCCAGATCTTCTGGCCGTTGACGACGTAGACGTCCCCGTCCCGGACCGCGCGCGTCTTGAGGGAGGCGAGGTCGGTGCCGGCGTCGGGCTCGCTGTAGCCGATGGCGAAGTCGATCTCGCCGGAGAGGATCTTCGGCAGGAAGTACGCCTTCTGCTCGTCGGTGCCGTACTGCATGATCGTCGGTCCGACGGTGTTCAGGGCCATCAGCGGCAGCGGCACCCCGGCCTGGGCGGCCTCGTCGAAGAACACGAACTGCTCGATCGGGGTCAGGCCGCGGCCGCCGTACTCCTTGGGCCAGCCGACGCCGAGCCAGCCGTCCGCGCCGAGGCGGCGGATGGTCTTGCGGTAGAAGCGTTTCGCGCCGACCGGGTCGGAGTGCCGGGCGTAGGCGTGGTCCGGCACCAACTCGGCGAAGTAGGCGCGCAGTTCGGTACGCAGTCGCTGCTGCTCTGGCGTGTGGTCGAGGTGCACGGCGCCTCCAGGCTTCCCCAGGCCGGTGTCCTGACGGCGCACACGGTAGAACGTGTTTCAGTAATTGGGAATGGCCGGGCGGGAAGAGGGGGCCTGCGGGGAGGATGTCGTCCCATGACGGTTGACGGAATGACGACGCGGCTGGAGCGGGCGGGACTCGAGCTGGCGGATCCCTGGTACTCCGCGGGGCCGCTGTCGTCCCGCGAGGCCTGGCGCCGGGTCACCTCCGGGGAGACGGCACCCCGGGTCACCCTGCCCGGAGACCGGCTCGCGGAGGTCGATGCGCAGTGGCACCGCCTCGCGGCGGAGAGCGGCTTCTTCGACGGGGACGACGGCCTGTTCCTCGTGGAGATCGAGGGCGCCCGCGCCGGCCGCGGGCCCCGGCACTGGGCGCGGGTGCGGCTGACGCCCGGGTGGGATCTCGCGGGCGGGCTGCGGCCGACGCCGGAAGGGCGGGCGGAGTTCGTCGCCATGGCGGTCGGCGGGGACACGGTGCTCGGGGTGACGGCCGATGCGGACGGCGTCCGGATCACGGTGGTGGACCGGATCGCGGAGCGCATCGAGGAGGAGGCGCGGGCGGCGGCCGAGGAGACCCCGCGCGTGCGGGAGGAGGCCTGGGAGTCGCTGCTCGCCGGGGCGTCGAGGAAGTTCTGGCTGCTGTGGGCGGAGAGCCTCGGCGGCAACCCCGCCGCCCCCGACGACCTGCGGATCGAGCTGCTGGCCCTGTCCGGCTACCTGCCGCACTACCGCCAGCCGGTCGCGGTGGTCGAGGCGGCGATGGCCCACGAGGACTGGGACGTCCGTTCGAGGTTCGCCGAGTACCAGCGGAACCTGACGTCGGAGCAGTACGGCCGCCTGGTCCTCGCCGAGACCGAACCCCGGCGCCGGGCGGGCCTCCTCTGGAATGCGCGGCACCAAGGGCTTTCACCCGCCGCCTACGAGCGGCTGGCCGCCGATCCCTCGGCCGCCGTCCGCGAGCAGCTGGCCCGGGCGCGGGGGCTGCCCGTCCCGGTACTGACGGCTTTGGCGGCCGACTCCCACGCCTGTGTGCGGGCCGCCGCCTGCGGGCCCGCCTGGCCGCATCTGGACGAGGGGGCGCGCGAGGGCCTCCTGACCGACGCCGACGGAAGCGTCCGCACCGCCGCCCTGCTGCGGCACCACGAGGACCACCCGATGCCCCGGTCCGTGTTCGACGCGGCCGAAGGACTCCGGGACCGGGCGGTGGAGAGCTGCCGGCTGGAGCGCGCGCTCGCCGAGGAGCTGGTCCGGGACGAGGACCCCGCCCTGCGCCGGCGCCTCGCCCGCAATCCGCGTCTCGACCCCGATCTGGTCCTCCTGCTGGGGAAGGACGGGGACGGCGACGTCCGGTTCGAGGCGTCGGTGCACCCCGGTATCGGCGAGGACGACCGCAGCCGTATCGACTTCCCGTTCGATCCGGGGACCCTGTGCCACACCCTCGGCTGGGTCACGGAGCTGCACGACGACCCCGACGCCATGCGCCGACTGGCCGCCTCCGCCCATCCCCTGCTGCGCAGGAGCGTCGCCCGGGCCCGGCGGCTTCCGGCAGACGTCGTCGAGCGGCTGGCCCGGGACGAGGACCGGGTCGTCCATCTCTTCCTCGCCGAGTCGTGCGAGGACACGCCCGCCGAGCTGCTGCTGTCGGTGTGGCGGTGGTGGACCGGCAGCTTCAGCCACCCGGACCGGCCGCACAGCCACCCGAACTTCCCGCGCCGCGATCTGCTCCGGTACGCCGACGACCCCAGCCCCCGGATGCGGCGGCTGGCGCTGGACGACCCGGACTCGACGCCCGAGCTGGTGGAGCGGTTCGGCCGGGACGCGAGCGAGGAGGTGCGGGCGCGGGCGGCGGCCGACCCCCGGCTGTCCGCCGCTTCGGCGGTACGGCTGCTCAGCGACCCGGACGACACGGTCCGCGCGACGGCGGCCCGGCACCCGGAGCTGCCCGCCCGCGCCCTGGTGGGGCTGCTGCGGGACCTCGACACCGCGGAGACGGCGGCCCTGCATCCGGCGCTGCCCGTGCCGGTCATGCGCCGGATCCTGGAGGAGGCGCGCGCGGCGCTCGCCTAGCGGCGCTCAGTGCAGCGTGGCCATGAAGTCCGTGCAGGCCCGGGCGCAGGCGCGGCAGACCTCGGCGGTCTCCGCGGCGCCCGGCGGTCCCGGTCGTTTCCGCTGCACGCCGAAGGCGTGCGCGGTCTCCAGGCAGACGGTCCGGCACCACTCCAGCTGGACGCGCAGGCCCGCCTCGTCCACGCGGGTGTCCTCGGCGAGCACCCGGCTGGTCGCGTCGCACACCTCCGCGCACATGATGGCCTTGCGGCGCAGGAGCCGCACCCGTTCCGAGCCGTCCGGATCCAGCAGGCTCGCCCGCAGCGCGCAGGCCCGCGCACAGTCGGCGGACGCCTGGGCGCAGGCGAAGCGGTCCTCCAGGAAGCGGACGAGTTCCCGCATGGTCGTCGAAGTCACGGATCGCGGGTAGCCGGTACGGGCCGCGCCAAACTCGGGCGGGCTCGCACACTCGAACGCCCTGTGTGGAGGTTTGCGAACGCCGAGTAATGGGTAGCGCGGCACGGGATTCGCACCCTGTTCCTGGGGTATTGGGGCGATATGAGTACTGCAAGCGAGCAGTTGGCCGCCGCGAGCGGTCTGATCAGCCTGGTGCTGTTCCTGGTCGCAGTCGTCGTCCTGGCGCTGCTGGCCGGGAGCTTCTGGTTGGGCGCGCGCATCAAGGCGAGCGAGTCGCCGAGGCCGCGCCCTGAGGAACAGCCGCACCTTCCGCCGGACGGAGCGGTGCACGAGATCCGCGAGAACCGTGAGTCCCAGGAGGTGCCGCACGTCGCCAAGGGCGAACGCCCCCTCACCCCCTATGAGCTGACCAACCTCCAGACCCGGTCGAGCACCGACAAGACCAGGCCCCGCTGGAGCAAGGGCAGCAGCGGCTCGTTCGGCGGGGGCGGACTGGGCGCCCACTGACATCACCGGGGGCGGTCACAGGGCGGTCCGGGCCACCGCCAGCGCCTGCTCGGCGTAGGGCCTCCCGAACAGCACGGCGTGCACCAGCAGCGGGAACAGCTGGTGCACGCCGACCCGTCCGGCCCACCCCTCGGCGAGCGGCGCGGCCTCCTCGTATCCCGCCAGGACGTGGCGCAGCCACGGGCAGCCGAACAGGGCGAGCATCGCGAGGTCGGTCTCGCGGTGTCCGCCGTGCGCGGCCGGGTCGACGATCCGGACCTCGCCGTCGGCGCCCCACAGGACGTTGCCGTTCCACAGGTCGCCGTGGAGCCGGGCGGGCGGCTCGGCGGGGCCGGCCAGCTCGGGCAGCCGCGCACAGAGGTGTTCCACATCGGCCGCCTCGGCGGGGCGCACGGTGCCGGCGTCGACGGCGGCGCGCAGATAGGGCAGCACCCGCTGCTCGGCGTACCAGCGCGGCCAGTCCTCGCCGACCGTGTTGCGCAGGGGCGCGAGCCCGATGTACGCGTCCTCGGGGCCGCCCGGCGGCGGCGCGCCGAACGCGGGGGCGCCCGAGGCGTGCAGCGCGGCGAGGTCACGGCCGAACCGCAGGGCCGCTCCGGCGCTCGGCGCCCCGGTCGCCACCCGCTCGGTCACCAGCCACCGCTCGTCCTCCCCCAGGACGTCGGGCACCCGCACGGCGCCCGCCGCGGCCAGCCAGCGCAGCCCGGCGGCCTCGGCGCGTACGGCGTCCCGCGCGTCGCCCCGTTTGACCATCACCGTGCGCCCGTCGTCGAGCCCGGCCTCCCAGAGCGTCCCGGACCGCGGGCGCACCCGGTGGACCGGCCTCCCGGTGAGCCCGGTGACGGCGGAGGCGGGGCCCGGATCGGGCCGGCGGGGCGAGGGCACGGGGACGAGCGTACGGCGGGTTGCGCCCGAGGCGCAGAATCGCGTTCGCCATCTCGCGGCCTTCCCGTGTCCTCACGTTCAGGTTCGGACAGTGAACGGACAGTAAACGACTTCCCGAAGCGGGGGCGGCCGAAAGGCGCTGTAGTGGCCTGAACCGTCGCGCAGGGTGAGGTGGAAGATGGCCGACGTGATGCAGGCAGGTCCCGTGCTGCGTTCGGGCAGGGCACAGCAGAAACGGTGCGTCTGTGGTGCGCCCATAACGGACGGGGCGCCGAGCGGGGCCGAAGAGCGGTTCCGCGGTCTACTGGAGGCCGCGCCGGACGCCATGGTCATCGTCGACGACCGGGGCGCCATCCGGCTGGTCAACGCCCAGACGGAGGCGCTGTTCGGCTACGGCCGCGAGGAACTCCTCGGCCATCCGGTCGAGTTGCTCATCCCGGACCGCTTCCGTGACCAGCACACCGGGCACCGGGGGGCCTACACGGCCAACCGTCAGGTGCGGCCGATGGGCGCCGGGCTGGAGCTGCACGGGCTGCGCAAGGACGGCACCGAGTTCCCCGTGGAGATCAGCCTCAGTCCGCTGGAGACGGCCGACGGGCTGCTGGTGTCGGCGGCCGTACGGGACGTCAGCGACCGCAAGGCAGCCGAGGCCCGCATCAACGAGCTCGCCGCACTCGTGGAGTCCTCGCAGGACGCGATCCTCGCCAAGACCCTCGACGGGTACATCACCTACTGGAACGCGGCCGCGCAACGGCTGTACGGCTACACGGCCGAGGAGGTGATAGGGCGTCATGTCTCGCTGCTGGCACCGCCGGAGCTGCGGGGCGAGGTCCGCTCGCTGCTGAAGCGGCTGCGGCACGGCGAGAAGGTCGAGCACTTCGAGACCCTGCGGCTGACCAGCGATGGCTCGCTGCTGGACGTGGACGTCACGCTGTGGCCGACGCGGGACACGCACGGCACGGTGGTCGGGGCGTGCGCGATCGTGCGGGACATCAGCGACCGCAAGCGGGCCGAGGCCGAACTCACCGCGCTGCTCGAGCAGCAGCGGCACATCGCGCTCACTCTGCAGCGCAGTCTGATGGGCACCCCGCCCGCCCTGCCGGGGCTGGACACCGCGAGCCGCTACCGGCCGGCCACCCAGGGCGCCGGGGTGGGCGGCGACTGGTTCGACCTGATCCCGCTGGGCGCCGACCGGGTGGGCGTGCTGATCGGCGACGTGATGGGCCGCGGGCTCGAAGCGGCCGCCGTGATGGGCCAGTTGCGGTCGGCCGCGCACGCGCTGGCGAAGACCGGTATGCAGCCGCGTCAGCTGATGCGGGCGCTGGACACCTGCGTCGCCGATCTCGACGTCCCCGATCAGCTCGTCACCTGCTGCTATCTCGTCATCGCCCCGGACGCGGGCACGGTCACCGTCTGCTCGGCGGGCCATCTGCCGGTGCTGGTGGCGGGGGTGGACGACGGCATCACCGCCCTGCCCTGCCCGGTGAACGCGCCGCTCGGGGTGGGCGACGTGCTCTACGAGCAGTCCAGCACCGAGATACCGCCGGGCGCCACGCTGGTGCTGTACACGGACGGTCTGGTGGAGACGCCCGGCAGCGACATCGAGTTCCGGATCGGCGAACTCACCGTGCTGCTGGACAAGTTGTTCGCCGGCACGCCGTCGCTGGAGGCCGCCGCCGACCAGGTGCTGGCCGGACTGCTGCCGGACGCCGACAGCCACAACGACGATGTGACCCTGCTGTTCGCCCGGCTGCCGGAGGCGCCGCTCGCGGCCGTCACCACGGATCTGCCGGCCGAACCGTCCTCCGTGCCGCAGGGGCGTGCCTTCCTGCGCCGGACGCTGGCCTCGTGGAACTGCGCGGCCCGCGCCGACGACGCCCTCCTGCTGCTGTCGGAGACGCTCACCAACGCCGTTCTGCACGCCGAGGGCCCGATCGGGCTGCATCTGCACCGCACGGCCACCGATCTCACCGTCGAGGTCAGCGACCGCAGCCCGCAGCTGCCCCAGCCACGGCTGGCGACCGAGGAGGAGGAGTCGGGGCGGGGGCTGATCCTGGTCCGGGCCCTCGCCGCCGGCTGGGGGGTGCGGCCGACGGACGAGGGCAAGACCACCTGGTTCACGCTGAGGCTGTGAGCCCCCGGGACGGGCCGCCGCGGGCCAGTTCGAAGGCGTCCAGATGGGCCTGGACGTACGGCACGGCCACCTTCTCCACCTCGACCCGTCCGTCGACGAACGCGGGCTGGACGTTGACCTCGAAGACGACCCCGCCGTTCTCGATCGCCAGGTCGACGCCGGCGAACGGCAGCCCGACCGAGGCCGTGGCGGCGACGGCGAGCTCGGCCAGGCGCGGCGGCAGGTCGGGCGGTTCGATGTGGACGGGGGTGGCGCCCCGGCAGGTGTTGCAGGGAGTGTCGGGTTCCGGCTGGAGGTGCTCGCGGGCGTGCACGACCTGCCCGCCGAGGACGAAGACCCGGAACTGGTGGCGCAGGCCGTCGGCGGTGACGTTGCCCGCGTCGCGGGAGAGCATCCAGTCGGTGCCGTGCTCGGCGTAGTAGGCGGTGGCGTACTCCAGCAGGTCGGGGGTGGTGACGTGGAAGGTGTCGTCGCCGCCGGTGCCGACGACGGGCCGGGCCCAGGTGTCGCCGCCGAGCCGGTCGAACACGTCGGCCGCCTCCCAGAGGGAGGGCCGGGACAGGACCACGGTCTCCATCTGGGCGACGCCGTCCCGGTGGAAGCGGGCGACGGTGAGGTTCTTCTCCGTCGCCGTCCGCCAGGCCTCGGCCCCGGTGCCCAGCGTCACCACGTCGTGGGTCTCCAGCAGTTCCTGGAACGCGGCGAGGTCCCGCCGGCGGTGCGGGGGGATCTCGTACAGCAGGACGACGTCGGGGACGAAGTCCAGCCGCTCCTCGGCGACCTGGAGCCGTAACCGGCCCCCGTCGCGGACGCCGCGGCCGGCGCCGCCGGTCGCGAAGTGCCGGGAGTCGACACGGACGGGCGGTGCGCCGGTGAGCAGTTCCACCGCGTCGGCGAGGTAGTCGCGGCAGCCTTCGGACGAGGTGGGATCGGCGATCAGGGCGATGCTCGGTCGGGACACAGCGGCCTCCAGTGATGTCGACGCGCGCTCGCGCCGCGGGTGCCCTCGGCGCGCGGTGCGAGCGGTGTCAGGGTTGGTGCCTGTCGCGCGGGTGGTCCTCGCACCCGTCGCCCTGGGAGCCGCGCCGGTGTGCGGGAGCCGAACGGGGGGCCGGGCGGGACGCCCGGCCGGGACCACGGGGATGTCGCCCCGCCGGATCCGCGTGCAGGGCTGGCCGACCACTGTAAGCACCGGGCGAGGCGCCGTGCCAGGGCGCACGCGCGCCGTCCTCCTGCCCCTCGCCCTGCGCCGTCCGCCCCCGTGTGTGCGCCCTGCCCGGCCGCCCGTGACCTGCCGTCTCAGCCGTCCCAGGACCACTCCGCGACCTCGGGAAGGTCGGTGCCGTGGACCCGGATCCAGTCATGGTGGCGCAGCCGCGCGTCCGCCATCCGCTGCCGTACGGCCGCCGCGCGCACCGCGAGCCCGGGGACGCGGTCGACGACGTCCATGACGAGGCGGTAGCGGTCGAGGTCGTTGCGGACGACCATGTCGAACGGTGTGGTGGTGGTGCCGATCTCCCGGTAGCCGCGCACATGCAGATGGCCGTGGCCGGCCCGGCTGTAGGCGAGGCGGTGGATCAGCCACGGGTAGCCGTGGTACGCGAAGATCACCGGCTTGTCGGCGGTGAACAGACCGTCGTACTCGAAGTCGCTCATGCCGTGCGGGTGTTCGTCGCTCGGCAGGAGCCGGGCGATGTCGACGACGTTGACGACACGGACCGCGAGTTCGGGCAGGTTGCGGCGGAGCAGCTGGGCGGCGGCGAGCACCTCCTGGGTCGGGACGTCCCCGGCGCAGGCGAGGACGACGTCGGGTTCGCGGCTGCCGTTCTCGGTGCCCGCCCAGTCCCAGATCCCGGCGCCGCGTGCGCAGTGGGCACGGGCGGCGTCCATGGACAGCCAGTCGAAGCAGGGCTGTTTCCCGGCCACGATCACATTGACGTAGTCGCGGCTGCGCAGGGCGTGGTCCGCGACCGACAGCAGGGTGTTGGCGTCCGGCGGCAGATACACCCGTACGGCCTCGGGGCTCTTGTTGAGGATGTGGTCGACGAAACCGGGGTCCTGGTGGGAGAAGCCGTTGTGGTCCTGGCGCCAGACGTGGGAGGTGAGCAGGTAGTTGAGGGAGGCGATGGAGGCGCGCCAGGGCAGCCGCCGGGTCACCCGCAGCCATTTGATGTGCTGGTTGACCATGGAGTCGACGATGTGCACGAACGCCTCGTAGCAGGAGAACAGTCCATGACGGCCCGTCAGGAGATACCCCTCCAGCCAGCCCTGGCAGGTGTGCTCCGACAGGATCTCCATCACCCGGCCGTGCCGGTCGAGGTGTTCGTCGATCTGGAGGGTCTGCGCCTGCCAGGCCTTGCCGCTCGCGTCGTAGACGGCCTGAAGGCGGTTGGAGGCGGTCTCGTCGGGGCCGACGAGCCGGAAGTCCCGGCGCCCGGCGGTGGACCGCATGACGTTTTCGAGCAACTGGCCCAGGACCCGGGTGGGTTCGTGCAGGGTCGTGCCGGGCTTGTCGACCGGGACGGCGTAGGAGTCGAGGCCGGGCAGGGGGAGTTCGCGCAGGAGGAGTCCGCCGTTGGCGTGCGGGTTGGCGCCGAGGCGGCGGGTGCCCTCGGGGACGCAGGCGAGGACGTCGAGGCGGGGTGCGCCGTGGGCGTCGAAGAGTTCCTCGGGCCGGTAGGAGCGCAGCCAGGCCTCCAGCTGGCGCAGGTGGTCGGGGTTGTCCCGGACGGCGGACAGCGGGACCTGGTGGGCGCGCCAGGTGCCCTCCACCGGCAGCCGGTCGACGTGGGCCGGGCCGGTCCAGCCCTTCGGGGTGCGCAGCACGATCACGGGCCAGCGCGGCCGCTCCCCGGCGCCCTCCACACGGGCGGCGCGCTGCAGGGCGGCGATGCGGTCCAGGGCGGTGTCCATGGCCTGCGCCATCGCGCGGTGGACGGCGTACGGCTCGTCGCCGGTGACGTGGATGGGGTCGTGGCCGTAGCCGCGCAGCAGCTCGTCGAGTTCCGGCTCGGGGATACGGGCCAGCACGGCCGGGTTGGCGATCTTGTAGCCATTGAGGTGGAGGATCGGCAGGACCGCGCCGTCGTGGACCGGGTCCAGGAACTTGTTGGAGTGCCAGGAGGCGGCGAGCGGTCCGGTCTCCGCCTCGCCGTCGCCGATCACACAGGCCACCAGCAGATCGGGGTTGTCGAGTGCGGCGCCGTAGGCGTGGGAGAGGGAGTAACCGAGCTCGCCGCCCTCGTGGATCGAGCCGGGCGTCTCCGGGGCGACATGGCTGGGGATGCCGCCGGGGAAGGAGAACTGCTTGAACAGCCGGGCCATGCCGGGCGCGTCCCGGGTGACGTCGGGGTAGGTCTCGGTGTACGACCCCTCCAGCCAGGAGTTGGCGACCACCGCCGGGCCGCCGTGCCCGGGCCCCCACACGCACAGGGCGTTCAGGTCGCGCCGCCGGATCACCCGGTTGAGGTGGGTGTACACGAGGTTGAGGCCCGGCGAGGTGCCCCAGTGCCCGAGCAGCCGCGGTTTGACGTGCTCGGGGCGCAGCGGCTCGGTGAGCAGCGGGTTGGCCATGAGGTGGATCTGGCCGACGGACAGGTAGTTCGCGGCGCGCCAGTGGGCGTGCAGTGTCCTGAGCTCGTCGTCGGAAAGCCGGGCGGAGGACTGCTGCGGTTCGACGGGCATCACGGGTTCCCTTCCGGATCGGGGTCGCTCGCAGGTGCGTGCCGGTCCCTACCTCCCCAATCTCCCCGGTCCACCGGGCACCCGACAGGGCCGACCGGCCCATACGGCCGAGCGGATGCGTCCTTAAGGGGCGGGGTGTCGTTTCGCTAGGGAGCGGTGCGGTCCGTGTCGAGGCCGGCCAGGTGCTCCACGTTGCGGCGGTCCTCGGCATCGGGACTGGCCTCGGCGCCGAACCAGGCGTCGAGGATCTCCTTGAGCAGCGGCTCGGAGGTCAGGCGCAGGCTGACGGCGAGGACGTTCGCGTCGTTCCAGCGGCGGGCGCCGTCGGCCGTGTAGGCGTCGGCGCACAGGGCGGCCCGCACGCCGGGCACCTTGTTGGCGGCGATCGACGCGCCGGTGCCGGTCCAGCAGCACACCACGGCCTGCTCCGAGATCCCCTCGGCCACGTCCCGCGCCGCCGCCTCCGAACACACCGCCCACTGCGGGTCGTCGCCGGGGCGCAGCGCACCGTGGGTCACGACGTCGTGGCCGCGGCCGCGCAGCTCCGAGACGAGGGCGCGGGCCACGGTTTCGTCCATGTCCGAGGAGACGGAGATCCGCATGCCCGCGAGCCTACTGAGCGGACACCGGTGCTGCCATCCCCAGGAGCCGGGTGACATGCGGGCATCCGGCGACGTCCTCGTGCCCGCACCCGAGCGCGCACTCGACGAGGGCGAGGGACGTCTGCGCGGCGGCGATCCGGGCCCGGAGTTCCCCGGCCCGGTCCCGCAGGACGTCTGCCCGCCCGACGGCGCCGCCCGGACCCGCTACCGGAGTCCGGACGACGTCCAGGGACGGACCTGCCTGCTTGGCGCGCAGCACGACGGCGGCGCGGACGACATCGCCCGCCCCGTGCCGCCGCCGACCGCCGTCATCACGGGCGGGCACGAGCAGCCCCATCGCCTTCCGGTGCCGGAGGACGTGGAGGGCCGCGGGACGTGGAGGGCCGCAGGACGTGGAGGGCCGCAGGACGTGGAGGGCCGCGGGACGTGGGGGCCAGACCGAAGCGGGCGATGCACCCTGCTCGGTCCCACAGACGCGAGTCGACGCCTGGCTCGCCGAACAGCGTGCGCGCGCCGTCGCCGACCGGCTCTTCCTGGCCCTGCCGATGTTCGTCGCCGCGGCGACCACGCCGCACCGGCCCGAGTGACCGCCCCGCGCCCCACCGGCCCCGTCGACCGCCCCCGCGGGCTCCCTCACGACGGCGTCCCACCGCGGCGCCCCGAGCGGGATCACCTCCCGGCGGTGCTCCAAGCGCCCGTGGTCAGGCCCACCGGGTTGGCGGGTGGGACGATTCCCGAGTCCAGGACGGTGCGGGCCAGGGGTTCGAGCAGATGGGCCAGGCGGTCGGCGGCCTCGGTGCCGAGCGCGTCCCAGGGCCGGGCGGCCGCGGCATCCGTGTCGGCCTCGATCTCCTCACGGGCGGCCACCCCCTCCTTGGTGAGGTGCCCTTCCTCGTCGAGCCAGCCGCGCGCGGCCAACCGCGCCCGCGCCGCCCGCCACGCTTCCACGTCCCAGTTGCGGGTCTGCCGCTGGAACTCCTCCTCCGACTCCCCCGCCGCGCACTTCAGCACCATCGCCTCGACCGGCCCCACCCCACGGCCGACGAGGACGGCGACATGGCCGTCGCCGCGGTGTTCGCGCAGGGTGGTCAGCGCCTGCCAGAGCCTGATGTGCGGCTCGGCCGGGCGGGCGAGCGCCTGGTTGGCGGCGCCGAGCACCCGCCCCGCCGTGTCCGCCGCCTCGGCCGCCGCCCAGGCCAGGTCGGCCGCCTCGGCCATCTCCGCGGAGGCGACGGCGTCCGGGCCGAAGAGGCCGGTCATGGCGGAACCGACCGCACGCGCGCGTGCCGCGAGCACGTCCGCCGGGTCGGCGTACCCCCACGCGTCCGGCAGGGCGCGAGCGACGCGGTCGGGGTGGAAGACGTAGAAGCAACTCGTGACCACCGAGGCGGGTGCGGGGCCGAGCGGGGCCGCGCGCAGGGCGAAGTAGCCCATCCAGAAGCCGCGCAGGCCCAGGCCGTCGGCGGCCCGGCGGACCTCGGGGGTGAAGTAGACCAGGCCATGGACCGGTTCGAACCGCTCCCAGAGGCTGCGTGCGACGGTGTCCCCCACGGTGTTCCTCCCCGTTCGTCGGTGGCGGTTGCCGGTGGGCAGCATCCACTATGACAGCGGTCATAACAACCCCCGCGGGGCGTTTGTCGGTGGCCGCGTCTAGCCTGCGTCCATGACCGAGACGATCAACGCCGACCGCCGCTTCCCGCCCGCCCTGGCCGAGGTGGCCACGGCGGACTTCCCCTACGACGACGGCGACGGCTTCGACTTCGAGCCGTACGACGCCTTCGACTCCGCCGAGGAGACCACCGAGTGGATCCGCGACTGGACCGGCAACCACGAACTCGACGGGGCCGCCTACCGGATCTTCGGCCAGGACGGTACGGGCGGGCTGGCCGCCCTGTGGTGCGTGCGCCCGGGGTTGCCGCTCACCGAGCAGCCGGTGGTGTTCCTCGGCTCGGAGGGCGAGGTCGGGGTGGTGGCGGGGAACCTGTCGGACTTCCTGTGGGTCCTCGCCGACGGCTATGGCCCGATGGAGGCCGCGACACAGCCGGACCGCGCCGTCCGCCCCCGGCCGGAACTCGCCGAGTTGGCCGCCCGGCACGCCACGACGCCGCGCCGGCCCGCCCGCGCCGTCATCGAGGAGGCGAAGGCCGAGTTCCCGACGTTCGAGGACGACCTGTTCGCGCTGTGCCGCTGAGCCCGGACGCGGGGGCCAGGAACGCCGAGAGCGTCTCGACGAACCGCGCGGAGTCGTCCAGCCAGGGGTAGTGCCCCGCTCCTGGCTGGACGACGAGGGCGGCGTCCGGGAACAGTTCCGCGAACTCCGCCACCGAACGGGGTGGACTGTTCACATCGAACTCACCGGCGAGCAGCAGGACGGGAGCCGGGAAGCCGGCGAGCGCCGCGCGGGTGGCCGCGGGAGTGAAGGCGCCCTCGGCCCCGAAGCGGGCGGCGATCCGCTCGTCGGCCGGGCGCGACCGCGCGTGGTGCCGCCGGGCGGCCTCGTCCCAACGGCCGTAGAAGAAGGGGGCGATCGCCTCCCGGTCCCCGCGCCCGCCGCCGGTGATCTCCTCCAGGGCGGCGTACGCCCGGGGGAACCACGGCGCGTCCTTCCTGAGCCGTGCCGGCTCGCGCCGTGTCTCGCCGGTGATCTCGACGCCGACGGCCCGGGTCCCGGGGGTGACGAGCGCGAGTCTCCCGACGTGCCGGGCGTGCCGGGCCGCGTACTGCGTCACGATGTTGGCGCCGGCGGAATGGCCGAGAAGGTCGATCCGGGACAGCCCGAGATGCGTGCGCAGCGCCTCCACGTCGTCGACGAGACGGTCGCAGCGGTAGGAGGAGGCGTCCTCGGGGATCGCGGACCGCCCGGTGCCGCGCAGGTCCAGGACGATCAGCCGGTGATCCGCGGACAGACCACCGAGATCCCCGAGGTAGGCGGAGTCCGTGGGGCCGCCGGGGACACAGACGAGTGGCGTTCCGGCGCCCGTCTCACGGTAGGCGAGCCGGGTGCCGTCAGGGGCGCTGAAGGTGGGCATGCCCTGGATCCTGGCACCCATAACCCGGTTATACAACCCGGTTATGGCGATCGAATACGCGCCGAACAGGGTGTATAACCGGGTTGTGGCAGGTGAGGAGAGCAGGGTCGGCGCCCCCGGGACGCTGACCGAGGAGCAGGCCGAGCGCATGCTGACCGAGATCAACGAGGTCATCCGCGCGGGCGAGGAGATGCGTGCGCTGCGCGCCGAGATGATCCAGGTGTTCGCCGGTCTCGGCTGGACGCAGGACACCATCGCCCGGCTCGCCGGGATGAGCCAGCCGGCCGTGTCCAAGCAGATGACGAAGCACCGGGAGGACCCGTCGGCCCCACCGGCGCTCACCCTCGACCAGCCCGACGCCCCATGGCTCGAAGGACGCCTGTGGGGCCTGGCCGAGGAGATCTCCGAACTCCTCGACGGTGCGGCCCACTGCACCCGGCACCTCGATGCCCTCGGCCGGGGCAGGAAGCGCTTCACCCCACAGACCGTCGACGCGCTGCGGCGTCTCGTCGAGGCCGACCTGAGAGCGAGCGCCACGGAGCTGCCCACCGGATTCCGGGCCGCGTACGACGTGATCAGCCGTGGACTCGATCTGCCTGCCCAGGGCGAACCTCCCGCCACCTCGGCTTCGGTGCGCCGCACCCTGGCGAGGCGGCTGCAGCGCGACCGGCTGCGGGGCGCCTGATCCACGCACGCTTGGGGCGACTGATCCACGCACGCTCGGCACGACTGATCCACGCGTGCTTATGGACGGGTCTCCGCGACTGACCTAGGGTTCCGCATGGCAAGCGCTTTCTAGGCATGCCCATGCCCACTCCCTGCACGACCCCACCGTCCGCCGCACCGCACGGAAGGGAAAGTGTCTCGTGCCGCACTCCGCCCCCAAGGACCTGCCGGATCCCCTGCCGTTGACCCGTAAGTCGTTCCTGCGCGGCATGACGGCCGCCGGGGTCGCCCCCTTGCTCCCCGCCGTGCTTCCGGCGTCCCGCGCCGTGGCCGCCTCGAGCCGCCCGGACTTCGCGCTCGTCCGGGACGGGATCGCCGTCGCCCTCCACGTGGACGCGGCCGACGACCCGGCCGTGCTCCGTGTCGCCGGCGACCTGCAGGCGGACGTGGAACGGGTGACCGGGGTCCGCCCCGAACTGCGGGACACCCTCCCGGACCGCGCCACCGCCCTCGTCCTGATCGGCACCCTCGGCGCCAGCCCGCTCATCGACCGGCTCGTGGCGCAGGGGCGGCTGGACGTCTCGCGGGTGCGGGGCCGCTGGGAGGCCTCCGTCACCCAGGTCGTCGACCGGCCGGCGCCCGGCGTGGCCCGCGCCCTGGTGATCGCGGGCAGCGACCGGCGCGGCACGGTCTACGGCGTGTACGACACCTCGGAACGCATCGGTGTGACGCCCTGGTACTGGTGGGCGGACGTCCCGATCGAGCAGCGGGAGACCGTGACCGTGCCCGCGGGGCCGATCGTGCGGTCGGAGCCGTCGGTCCGCTACCGGGGCGTCTTCATCAACGACGAGCAGAATCTGACCACGTGGTCGCACCGCACCCAGGAGCCGGACAAGAACATCGGCCCCGAGACCTACCGGCGGATCTTCGAGCTGCTGCTGCGCCTCAAGGCCAACTACCTGTGGCCGGCCATGCATCCGTACTCCGACTTCTTCAACAAGTACCGGGAGAACCCCGAACTCGCCGACCGTTACGGCATCGTGGTCGGTTCCAGCCATCCCGAGGCGCTGCTGCGCAACGGGGTCCACGAGTGGGCGCCCTGGGCGGAGGAGCACCGCGGCGCCGACGGGAGCCTGCCGGTCTACGACTACACGGTCAACCCCGCCGTGATCTCCGACTACTGGAGGGCACGGGCCCGGGAGAACGCGGCCTACGAGAGCAGTTGGACGATCGGGATGCGCGGGCTGCACGACAGCGCGCTGGAGACGAGGAACGCCACGACGATCCCGGAGAAGGTCGCGGTGATGAACGACATCCTCGCCGACCAGCGCCGGATCCTCGCGGAGGAGGTCGGCGCGGCGGCCGAGCCGCAGATCTTCATCCCGTACAAGGAGGTCCTGGACCTGTACAACGCCGGTGTCGAGGTCCCCGACGACGTGACGCTGATCTGGCCGGACGACAACCACGGCAACATGCGCCAGCTGCCGAACGACACGGAACGCGCCCGGGCCGGCGGCAACGGCATCTACTACCACCTCTCCTACTGGGGCCGGCCGCGCAGCTATCTGTGGCTGGACACCACCCAACTCGCCAAGGTCTGGCAGGAGTTGCGGCGGGTGTACGAGCACGGCGTGGACCGGATGTGGATCTTCAACGTCGGTGACCTCAAGTCGATCGAGACCGGGCTGTCGTTCTGCATGGACCTGGCCTGGGACGTGGACCGCTGGGGCGCCGGCGACGTCGAGGGCTTCCTGGTGGAGTGGTACGGACGGCAGTTCGGGCGGCGCCACGCTCGGGAGACGGCCACGATCCGCACCGAGTACTACCGGCTGGCGGCCGAGCGCAGACCGGAGTTCACCGACCGGAACGTCTTCTCGGTCGTCCATCACGGGGACGAGGCAGGACGCCGGATGGCCGCGTACGACCGGCTGCTGGAGCGGGTCCGGGCGGTCGGCGCCGAACTCCCGGACGCCTTCCTCGACGCCTACTACGAGCTGGTCGAATATCCGGTGCACGGCGCCTACTTGATGAATCTGAAGTACTACTGGGCGGACCGCAACGCGCTCGCGGTGCGCCAGGGCCGGGGCGCCGGGACCCATCGCTTCGCGGATCTCGCCGAGGCCGCGCACACGGCGGAGGCGGCACTCACCGCGCGGTACAACTCCCGGGTGGCGGGCGGGAAATGGGACGGCTACATCAATCCCTACCCCTCGCAGATCCCCAAGGCGCCGGGGCGTCCGGCGGTCACCCGGGTGCCCCGGCAGGAGACCTCAGGCCTCGGTGTGGCCAGCGAGGGGAACGAGACCGGCACGGACCGTCCGCTCTCCTTCTCCTCCGTCACCCGCGGCCGACGGTTCGTGGACGTCTTCAACACCGGTTTCCTGCCGCTGACCTGGGCCGCCGAGGCCGACCGCCCCTGGGTGAAGCTGAGTACGACCGGCGGCTCCCTCACCGAGCAGACCCGGTTGTGGGTCGAGGTCGACTGGTCGCAGGCTCCCGAGGGCACCCTCGACGCCACGGTCGTCCTCACCGGTGCCGACCGGCGGTTCGAAGTGCCGTTGCGGGTGGTCAACGCCGGGGAGCGGGCCCGGCGCAGGGCGCGTGGGTTCACGGAGGCCGACGGCTGTGTCTCGATCGACGCGGCGCACACCGACCGCCGGGTGGCCCGGGGCGGGGCCCGCTGGCGGACCGTGCGCGGTCTCGGACGTCGTACGGGCGCGGTGGAGGCGGTGCCGTCCACGGCGGCTGCGGTCACCGGGGAGTACGCCGTGCGGGCTCCGGAGCTGCGGTACCGGGTGCGCTTCACGAGCACGGGTGTTTTCCCGGTCACCGTGTTCCGGCTGCCCTCGCTGGACGAGCGGGGCGCGCGGCGGCTGGCGGTCGGCCTCGACGACCAGCCGGTGACCGTGCTGACGGGGCAGAACATCGCCACCGGCAACCGGGGGGACGCCTGGGCGCGCAATGTCGAGGAGGGCGTCGAGAAGCTGACCGCCACGGTGACGGTCGCCGAGCCCGGCGAGCATGTCCTGCGGATCTTCATGGTCGATCCGGGGATCGCCGTGGACCAGATCGTGATCGACACGGGCGGGGTGCCGGCCGCCGCCTATCTCGCGCCGCCGGAGAGCCACCACCCGGTGTTCAACCCCGAGCCGGACACCGGAGCCGGCCTGGCGGCGCCCGACCAGTAACGGTTCCGCGCGATCGGTCGGCGGGCAGGAGGACGTGCTCACCGACATCGCGCCGGACCTGGTGGCCCGGAACCGAGCCGGGGCCTGCTCAGTCGGCCGGCACCCGCTCGACGAAGTGGGCGAGGTGCTCGGGGGCCGGGCGCAGGACTCCGTCGCGGACCGCGAGGGCGGTGGCCTCGGCGCGGGAGGCGCAGCCGGTCTTGCGCAGCAGGTGCTCGATGTGGCTGTGCACGGTGCGCGGGGACAGATAGAGGGCCTGCGCGATCGCCTGGTTGGTCTGGCCCGTGGCGGCCCGGGTGAGCACCTCGAGCTCGCGGGGGCTGACGCCGTACGGCAGTTCGGCGGGCATCTCGGTCACCAGCACCGCCTCCCGCACGGGTCCGACGGTACGGCGGCGCAGCACGACCCGGCACCAGCCGGTGCCGACCGGCCACAGCACCCGCAGCCGCAGCCCTCCGGACGCCTCGAACGCCTCGGCGAGGCGCCGGAAGTCCGGGTCGTGCAGGACGTCGGCGCGCTCCCGGCCGGGCAGATCCACGGCCCCGTCGGCGGTGAGGAGTCCGGCCCGCACCCCGGTGGGCAGGTCGCGCAGGTCGGCCGGGTCGGCGAGGGCGCCCAGGGCCGGCAGCAGCGAGGCGAGCAGGCGGCGCGCCTCGATGTCGTAGACGTCCCGTCCCTCGGTGGACAGATGCACCAGGCCGACCAGGCGTCCGTCGTGCCGCAGCGCCCCGGTCAGCCCGTCGCGGAAGCCCGTGGGCCGGACCCGCTCGGCGTAGAACCAGCCCTGCCGGAAGCGCGGGCCGGGGGCGTCGTCGGCATCCTCGGAGATGGACATCGGCAGCTCGCGGCCCACGACGTTGCCGTACCAGGGCGTCGAGACGAACTCTGCGGCCAGGGCCTGGGAGGTCTCGGCGGTGTACCCGAGGCCCGCCACCTGGACATGGGTGCGGGAGACGGGGTCGATGCAGAGCAGGGTGACCGCGTCGAAGGGCAGGGCCCGGCCCAGTTCCGCCACGGCCTCGGCGCAGGCGCCGGCGGTGTCCCGTTCCCGGGTGAGCATGCCGATGCGGGCGGCGGCGGCAATCTGCCGGTGACCGAGCACGCGGGCCTCCGGGGGTTCCATGACGGGGAAGTGTCGACGGACAGGTGATGACAGGCAGGTGATGGCGGGCATTGTTATTTGAGCCCTAACGATAGGGGTGGCGGGCGAGGCCCACAAGGCGTTCACCCGCCCCGGCGGCGGTCGGTATTTCTACGGATGGCGGGGCGCGGCGGACGGGTCTTTCCTGTTCGGCACAGCCGGACGCCCGCCGTGCCGGGCCGCCTTCCCTGGGAGTTCCACCATGTCCAGATCCCCGTACACCCTCACTCCGACGGCTTCCCGCCGCCGCTTCCTCGCCTGGTCCGCCGGTGCCGTCGCGACCGGGGCGCTCGGCGCCACGGGCTGCTCGGCCCCCGGCGGCGCGAGCACGGCCGAGGCGGCAGGCACGCCCGCGGCGAGCGCCCGGGACCTGCGGCAGATCGGCCTCGACTACCCCTTCACCCAGCTCCCCCTCTACGCGACCCTGGTCAAGCTCTCGACCGCCGCCGCCAAGAAGCACGGCGTCTCGCTGCTGACCACGAGCGACGCGAGCAGCGCCGACACCCAGGCCGCCAATCTGACCACCTGGGTGTCCCGCAAGGTCCCGGCAATCGTGTCCTTCCCGATGGTCTTCGAGGCCACCGAGGCGCTCGCGCAGCGCGCGCTGGACGCGGGGCTGATCTGGGTGACGTACGGCGGAACGCTCGAACACCAGAGCGCGGACATCCAGTTCAGCTTCCTGGAGGGCGGCCGGCTCCTCGGCGAAGCCGCCGCGCGGTGGGCCAACGAGACCCTCGGCGGCAAGGGCAAGATCGCCTTCCTCACCGACAGCACCATCCAGTTGGGCCGTGAGCGCACCAAGGGCATGGTCGACGCGTTCACCGCGAAGGCCCCGGGCGTGGACGTCGTCGCCCAGGAGCAGGCCATCGACCCGGACACCGGGCTGTCGAAGACCCGGGCCGTCCTCGCCAAGCACCCCGACCTCAACCTCGTCCTCGGTGTCACGGACGCGGCGGCGTACGGCGGTTTCAAGGCGCTCCAGCAGACGGGCCGCAGGACGACCGACGCGAAGACGTTCGTCGGCGGACAGGACGGCGCCGCCCCCTCCCTCCTCGCGATCAAGCAGGGCACCTTCTACCGCGCCTCCGCCGCGCTCGCGCCCAAGGACATCGCCGACGCCGTCGTGGAGGTGCCGCTCGCGGTGGCCGCCGGAAAGGCGAACCCCGGCGCCCAGGTGCCGATCACCCTGGTCGGACCCGGCGACACCGCGCGCATCGACGCCCTGCTCGCCCAGAACTCCTAGGCGCAGGCGATGACCGAACCGAATCTGCGGATCCGGGGCCTGACCAAGTCCTTCGGCGGGGTCCGGGCCCTGGACGGCGTCGACCTCACCGTCCCGGGGGGCCGGGTGCACGCGCTGCTCGGCCACAACGGCGCCGGCAAGTCCACCCTGATCCGCTGCCTCGGCGGGGCCTTCCCGCCGGACGCGGGCACCATCGAGGTGGGCGGCACCTCCCACACCCGGCTGAGCCCGCGCGAGTCGATCGCCGCCGGGGTGGCGATCATCTTCCAGACGCTCAGCGTCGTCGACTCGCTGACCGTGGCCGAGAACATCTTCCTCGGCCAGGAGTGGACCCGGTACGGCCGGATCGACCGCCGGGCCCAGGAGGAGGTCGCCGCCGGTCTGCTCGAACGGGTCGCCGCCACCTGCTCCCCCCGCGACCGCGTGGGCGAACTCCCCATGGGGCAGCGCCAGTTGGTGGAGATCGCCAAGGCCCTCAGCCGCAGCGCCTCGGTCCTGGTCCTGGACGAACCGACGGCCGCCCTCTCCGGCACGGAGAGCGAGGCCCTGGCCGAACGGGTGGAGGACCTGCGCACCCAGGGCCTGGCGATCGTCTACGTCACCCATCTCCTGGGAGAGGTGGAACGCCTGGCGGACGAGGTGACGGTACTGAGAGATGGAAGAGTCGCATACCACGCCCACATGGCAGGCCACTCCCGCCGGGACTTGGTAACAGCGATCACCGGCCCAACCCAAAAGGGGCGCGGGGAACTGCGCGACCAGCCACGACGAAACCCGCACCCGCCCCCAACCCGACTCACCCTCGACGCACTGCAAGGCCCCCGCTTCGGCCCGATCGACCTCACGGTCGCCGAAGGCGAGATCGTCGCCCTCTACGGCCTGATCGGCTCCGGCCGCACCAGCCTCCTCGAAACGATCTACGGCAGACACCCCGCGACCGACGGCACCCTCCACGTCGGAACCCGCGCCGTCCGCCCCTCCTGCCCCTCCGACGCCCTGGCCGCCCGCATCGCCCTGGTCCCCGGCGACCGACGCGCCCAGGCACTCTTCCCCGTGCTCAGCGCCCAGGACAACGCGCTCCTGCCGTCCATCCGCCCACTCGCCCGGTTCGGCGTGCGCGGGCTCGCCGCCGAGCGCAGGATCTTCGGCGCCCTGTCCGCCGCGGTCGGCCTGCGCCCCCCGGCGCCAGGGCTCCCCGCCGCCTCCTTCTCCGGCGGCAACCAGCAGAAACTCGTCCTCGGCCGCTGGATCAACGAGGCACGCGAGGTCGACGTCCTGCTCCTCGACGAGCCCACCCAGGGCGTGGACATCGGCGCCCGCCAGGAGATCTACGGCGTCGTGCGCACCCTCGCCGCCGAGCGCGGCACCGCCGTGCTGTTCGCGTCCAACGACCCCGAGGAGATCGTCGCGCTCGCCCACCGCTGTCTGATCGTCTCGGCCGGCCGGGTCGTGGGCGAGCTGAGCGGACCCGAACTCACCGAGGCCGCGCTGCTGTCGGCCGTCCACGAAGGAGCAGCATGACCACCCTGACCGCCGCGCGTGCGATGTCGTACGGCAGACTCACCGCCGTACGCCGCCATCCCCTGCTCGCCGTCCTCGCCGTGATGGTGCTGGTCTTCCAGGTGACCACGGGCAGCTTCCTCGACGCGGCCAATCTGCGCGGGATCGCCACCGACGCGGCGACGCTCGCCCTCGTGGCCGTCCCGCTCGCGCTGCTGGTGATCAGCGGGTATCTCGATCTGTCGGTGGGTTCCACGCTCGCCCTGGGCGGGCTGGTGGCCGGCTGGCTCGCCGGGGAGCAGCACGCTTCGCCGGTGGTCGCGGTGCTCGGCGCGCTGGCGGTGGGCGCGGCCGTGGGCGCCGTGAACGGGGTGCTGTGCTGCTACCTGGGGCTGTCGGCGTTCATCGTGACGCTGGGCATGCTGACCGCCGTGCGCGGGCTGGCGCAGCAGCTGTTCCCGCTGCCGCTCAGCGGTTTCGGGTCGGGGTTCGCCTGGCTGGGCGGGTCGCGGATCGCCGGGGTGGACGCGCCGGTCGTGATCGCCGCGCTGGTGCTGGTGGCGGGCGCGCTGTTCCTGGCGGTCACTCCGGCGGGGCGGCATGTCTTCGCGATCGGCGTGAACCGGGAGGCGGCCCATCTGTCCGGCATCGCCGTGCGCCGGGCGCCGTTCGCGCTGTTCGTGGTGACGGGTGTGGCGGCGGCGCTGGCGGGGGCGATCAAGGCGTCGGTGCTGGACAGCGCGGTGGCGGGGACGTCCGGGGCGGGCTTCGAGCTGACCGTGCTGACGGCGGTGCTGCTCGGCGGGGTCGCGCTGAGCGGCGGCAGCGGCTCGGTCTTCGGGGTGCTCCTCGGCGTGCTCTTCCTCGGCTGTCTGCAGAACGGCCTCACCCTGTTGAACGTGCCCGCCTTCTGGCAGCAGATGGCCCAGGGCGTGGCCCTGGTGGCGGGCGCGGCCCTCGCCTTCCTCGGTCCCCGGACGAACCGGTGACCGCCTCCTCTCCCCCGAACCGCGCAGAAAGGCCTCGCGTGAACGACAGCACTCCCACCCTCGTCCTGACCGGCGGTCAGGTCCTGACTCTCGACGACGTGTTCACGGTCGCGGAAGCCGTGGCCGTGCGCGGCCGGGACATCGTGGCCGTCGGCTCGGACGCCGAGGTGCGGGCCCTGGCCGGGCCCGGTACCCGGGTCGTCGACCTCGGCGGGCGGACCGTCCTGCCCGGCATCAACGACTCCCATCTGCACGGGGCCGCGTACGGGATGACGAAGCCCCCGTTCGCCCTGGACGTCGGTCATCCGGCGGTACGGTCGATCGCCGACGTCGCCCGTGCGGTCGAGCGGGCCGTGGCCGCGGCCGGGCCCGGTGAGTGGATCGTGGGGCTGGGCTGGGACCCCGGCTATCTCGCGGAGTGCGTGAGCGATCCGCGGCGCTTCCCGCACCGCGGGGACCTGGACGCCGTGGCGCCGGACCATCCGGTGTGCCTCACGGACTTCTCCTCGCACATGGTGTGGGCGAACAGCGCTGCGCTGCGGGTGTGCGGCATCGACGCCGACAGCACGGCGCCGCCGGGCGGGGTCGTCGACCGCGACGCGGACGGCCGGCCCAGCGGCATCCTCCGGGAGGCCGCCCAGTCCCTGGTGCTGGCCGCACTGCCCTCCCCCACGGTCGACCGGCGCCGTGCGGCCATCCGGGCGGTCGTCGCGGAGCTGCACTCGCGGGGCATCACCAGTTACACCGAGCCCGGGCTCGGGCCGGGCGGCGCCACCACCTTCTTCGGTGGGCTGAGCACCGACAACCTGACCGCGTACGCCGGACTGGCGGCCGACGGCGAGCTCGACGCGCGCGTGAGCGTGCTGCTGCTGCCCGCGCCGATGGGCGGCTCGGCCGACGACCTGCGCAAGGGCCTGGCGGAGCTGGGCACGCCGGTCGCGGCCGATCCGCGCCTGCTGAACGTGCTGGGCGTGAAGATCTTCGCCGACGGGGTGCCGCCGAACCGTACGGCGTGGATGAGCGAGCCGTACGCCGGTGGCGGCCACGGCGCGCTGTGCGTGCACGGTGACACGCCCGCGCTGCGGACCGAGGAGCTGCGGGAGATGATCCGGGTCGCGCACGGGGCGGGCTTCCAGCTGGGGGTGCATGTCACCGGTGACCTGGCGATCGACGCGGTCGTGGACGCCTTCGTCGCGGCGAACGCGGACGCGCCCCGCCCGGACGCCCGGCACTACGTCATCCACGGCGACTTCGTCGGCCCCCGCAGTCTGGCGCGGCTGGCCGAGCACGGGTGGGGCGTCAACATGAACCCGGCCATCAAGTGGACCGTCTCGGACCTGATGGACGAGGTGGTGGGGCGGGAGCGGTCCGCCTACCAGTGGCCCGTGCGGTCCGCGCTGGACGCCGGGGTCGCGGTCTGCGCGAGCTCGGACGCGCCGATCACCAGGCCCGACTGGCGGCAGGGGGTGGCCGCGATGATGCTGCGGGAGTCGAAGGCGAGCGGTCGCGCCAGCGGTCCCGAGCAGTGCGTGGGCCTGGTCGACGCGCTGCGGGCGTACACCGTCCACCCCGCCCGGCAGGACTTCGCCGAGGAATGGAAGGGGACGGTGGAGGCCGGGAAGGTCGCGGACCTGTGCGTGCTGGACCGGCCGCTGCTGAGCCTGGACCCGCACGAGATCACCGAGGTGGAGGTGGACATGACGGTGTTCGACGGTCGGGTCGTGTACGAGCGCTGAGGTCGCCGGTGGGTCAGTCGCGGGCGCGCTGGTGGACCCGGGCGAGGAGGAGGTTCGGGTCGTCCTCGGTGAAGTAGGCGGCGCTGGTCACGTAGGCGCTTCTGCCGCGTACCGCCACGGCGGTCGGGTTGGACAGTCCGTCGGCGGCGGTGAGGACGACGGCGTGGCTGCCGTCCGGGCGGACCCGGACGACCTCGTCGCTGCTCAGCAGTGCGGCGAGGACGGTGTCGCCGTGGCGCTCGACGAAGCCGAAGTCGTCGACGCCGGTGAGCCCCGTCGCCCTGGTGCGGATGCGTCCGGCGGAGCCGTCCTCGCGGACGGGGATGCGCAGGAGGGTGGCGGCGTCGGTGTTGGACACCCACACGGCGTTGTGGTGGAACCTGAGCCCGTTGGAGCCGACGCCTGCGGCGTTCGCACCGGTCCCCGGGTCGAGTTCGGCTCCCGTGGCCCAGGCCGTGCGGGTGCCGTTCTCGAGGGAGACCCGCCAGACGGTGCCGAGCACGGAGTCGGCGGCGTACAGCACGCCCCGGCGCTCGTCGAGGGCGAGGCCGTTGGGGAAGCCGTCGGCGGGCAGCTCGGCGATCTGCCGCGGAGCGCCGCCGTCGCGGTCGAGACGCCAGATGCCGGTCTTGCGGGTGCCGGTGGCGTAGTTGACGTAGAGGGTGCCGTCGTAGGCGCGGGCGATGCCGGTGACGACGGCGGCTGTGACGACGGGGGTGTGGGGGTTCGGCACGGCGGGCAGGGTGGCGAGGGTCCGCGTGTCGCCGTCGCGGGTGACGTTGACGATCTTCCGGGCGAAGAAGAAGGTGAGGTCGGCGGAGCCGTCGGGTTCGAGGGCGAGGTTCTCGGGCGTCCCGCCCTGGGCGAAGTCGAAGTGGGCGACGATCCGCGGGTCGGAGACCGCCGGTTCGCCACCCATCGCGGGAGCCGTCGCGAGCAGGCCGACAGCGAGGGCCAGGGCGGTGGCGCCCGCCAGGCGGGGAAGTCGGGGCATGGGCCTCTCCTTGGGGGGAGAACGAAGTGGAGGGAGCTCGAAGGGCGCCGGTGTGCGGCGCCTGACGAACATGGCGGCGGGCCCGGGACGGCGGCGGCAGTCGCGGCCGGGGGATCCCCCGCGTGGCCCAGGGCATGAACCCGCCTGCCGCATGCAGGAGACTGGGCCGTGCACACGGGCACCGACCGGGAGGAAACAGCCGCGTGATCATCTTCGGCACCAAGGGCTATCTGTACCGGCTGGCGATCCTGACGCTGGTGTGCGGCCGGTGCGGCAACCCGGCCGCACACACGCTGACGAAGCGGGTCACCAAGTTCACGCTGTTCTTCGTGCCGTTGTTCCCGGTCTCGACGACGTACCTGACGCAGTGCACGTTCTGCGGCGCGGAGGAGAAGGTGACCGGGGAGCAGGCGGAGCGGCTGCGCACCCAGGGGTCCGTCACGGGGTGAGTCCGGCCCGCTCGCAGGCGGCGCGCAGCCGGGGGACGCAGATCTGCTCGACGGTGTAGACGCCGTCCTTGACCAGGGTCCGTTCGATGTCGGCGACCGTCACCGAGCGGGGGGTGAGCAGGACGGCCGGGATGTTCCGGGTGGTGGGGCTGTCGACCGTGGTCGGCGCGTGGTCGCGGGCGTCCTCGCCGCGGCCCAGGGCGACGGCCATGGCGGCGGCCTCGGCGGCCTCCTTGCGGAAGGGCTTGTAGACCGTCATGTACTGCTCGCCCTTGACGATACGGCGTACGGCGTCGAGGTCGGCGTCCTGACCGGTGACGGGCGGCAGCCGGGTCACGCCGGCGCTCTTGAGGGCGGAGATGACACCCGAGGCGATGTTGTCGTTGGCCGCCAGGACGCCGTCGATGCCGTAGGGGCCGAGTGCGGCGATGGCGGCGGACATGTTGGCGTGGGCGGCCTGGGTGCTCCAGTCCTGGGTCTCGTACGACCTGGCGATCCGCACCCGGTCCTGGATGACGGAGAGCGCGCCCCTGCGGTACCAGGCGGCGTTGGGGCTGGTCGGGTCGCCGTTCATCATCACGACCGTCCGGCCGTCGGCCCGCTTCTCCATGCCGTCCAGCAGGCCCTGGCCCTGCAGCCGGCCGACCTTGAGGGCGTCGAAGCCGACGAAGCCGGAGACCGGGCCCTCGGCGAGCCGGTCGTAGGCGACCACGGGGACGCCCGCCTTGCGCGCCTCCTGGATGGAGGAGCGCAGCGCACGGGTGTCGGCGGCGTCGAGGATCAGGACCCCGGCCCCCTTGGTGATCATGGAGATCATCTGTTGCTGCTGCCGGGTCGCGTCGTTCTCGGCGTTGGCGTACTCGAAGCTGCACCGGGGGCAGAGCCTCTTGATTTCGGCCTCGATCAGGGGCCGGTCGGAGTGCTCCCAGCGCGGGACGGACCGGCTGGGCAGGAGCAGGCCGACGGTGAAGGCGTCGGACCCGGTGCCGGAGTCCCCGCCGCAGCCGGCCGCGGGCAGCGCGAGGAGGACGGCGGCGAGCGCCGCGGTGACCGGCCGGCCGCGCAGCCTCATGGCACACCACCGGCTTCCGCCCCGGCGACCGGTTCACGGCCGGGCCGGCCGCCGTGTTCGCCGCCGGGATCGTCGTCCAGGTCTCCGTCCGGTACGACGATCTCGCTCCACACCTGTTTGCCGCCGGCCACCGGGACCGAGCCGGAGGACTCCGACATCGCCTCGACCAGCATCAGGCCCCGGCCGCCGGTGGACTCCCAGTCCACGATCACCGGCTTGGCGGGGGCGCGGGGCGAGGCGTCGCTGACGCCGACCCGGACCCGGTCCCCGCGCAGCACCAGGTCGAGCCGGACCGGGCCGGTGGTGTGCACCAGGGCGTTGGTGACGAGTTCGGAGACGACCAGCAGGACCGTGTCGCCGGCTTCCGCGACCTTCCACCGGCGCAGGGTGCGCGCGGTGAAGCGGCGGGCGTGCATGACGGCGTCGGGCAGCCGCCACACCATCCAGCCGGCCCGGATCGGGCGGGTCTCCATGCCGTCGTAGCGCAGGAGCAGCAGCGCCACGTCGTCCTCGCGGCGGCCCGCGTCGCCGAGCAGTTCGTCGGCCATCGCTCCGAGGTCGGTCGGGTCGGCCGCGGCGAGCGCGGTGCGGGTGCGGCGCATGCCCTCGTCGAGCGGCAGGTCGGCGGCCTCGACCAGGCCGTCGGTGACGAGGGCGAGGACGGTGCCGGGGGCCAGGGCGACCGAGGTCATGGGGAACTCCGCCTCGGCGAGGATGCCGAGCGGAGGCCCGCCCGCGACCTCGATCTCCTCGGTGCCGCCGTCGGGGTGGCGCACCAGCGGGGCGAGGTGCCCGGCGCGGACGAAGAGGGTGTTGCCCTCCTCCATGTCGAGTTCGGCGTAGCAGCAGGTGGCGAAGAGGTCGGTCTCCATTCCGACGAGGAGCCGGTTGGCGTGGGAGACGACGACGTCGGGCGGGTGGCCCTCCATGGCGTACGCCCTGACCGCGGTGCGCATCTGGCCCATGATCGTGGCGGCGCCGGCGCTGTGGCCCTGGACGTCGCCGATGACCAGGGCGACGCGGTCCTCGGACAGGGCGATGACGTCGTACCAGTCGCCGCCCACCTGAAGTCCCCGTCGGGCGGGCAGATAGCGGGCGACGGCGACCCCGCCGGGCAGTTCGGGCAGCCGGCGGGGCAGCAGGCTGCGCTGGAGCATGGTGGCGAGTTCCTGCTCCGCGTCGTGGGCGTGGGCGCGCTGCAGGGCCTGGCCGACGAGGGCCGCGGTGGCGGTGAGCAGGGAGCGTTCCTCGGGGACGAACTCGTGCGGGAGGTCCCAGCCGACCAGGCACACTCCGGCGACCCGGCCCTTGGCGGGCAGCGGCAGCACGGCGAGTCCGCCGGGGCCGATACCGGCGAGGCCGGGTTCCAGGGCGGTGCCGGCGGGCCACAGGTCCATACGGCCGTCGCTCAGGGCGGCCTGCAGGGTGGGCAGGGCGCGGACGGGCGCGTCGGGCCACTCGGTGCGCCATTCGGCCCGCCAGGCGTCCGGCCAGGCGGCGGGCTGCGGCGGGTCGAGGACGGTGACCATCAGCCGGTCGTCCTGGAGGGCGGCGAGGGCCACCCGGTCGGCGCCCAGCGGCTCGCGCAGGGCCGAGACCACCACGCGGCCGACGTCACGGACGGTCACGGCGTCGTCGAGGGCGGCGGTCAGCCACTGGATCCGGGAGACGTCGTCGGCGCTGCGGCGCAGCACCGGGGTGGCGGTCACCACGCCGACCACCTGTTCCGGGCGGTCGGCGGTGGCCGGTTCGGCCCGGCAGATCAGGCTGAGCCAGCGCATCTCGCCCGTGGGGCCGCGGACCCGGAACTCCAACTCGCGTCGGCCGGAGGCCTGGGGGGACGGCTCCAGGACCGACATCAGGGCGTGCATGTCCTCCGGGAGGGCGTGGGCGAGGAGGGTGTCGGCCTTGCCGTCGAAGTCGTCCGCGGAGATGCCGACCAGGTCGAGCAGGGTGTCGTCGGCCTCGATCAGACCGGTGTCCGGGACCAGGACGAAGGAGCCTACGCGCAGGCTGCGCATGGCGGGGTCCAGCAGCGAGGACGGCTCGGGCGGGCCGGTCACGGGCTGAAGGAGACCGGCGACGGCGTCGGCGTAACGCTCCAGGAAGCGGCGCTGGTCGGCCTCGAAGCCGTCGGCCGAGGCGCCGGTGACGACGAGACAGCCGAGCCGCCGGCCTTCCACGTCGAGGGGCAGCGCGCCGAGCGAGGAGTCCGTGGTCAGCCACAGGGGGCGGTCGGTGAGGAAGGCGCGTGCGGCGGGTGAGTCACCGGGCAGGGGGAGCCGGACCGGTGGCCCCGGCTCGGAAGGGGTGCCTCCCGCCGAATCCACCAGGCGAAGCTCTTCGTTCCCGGACCCGGGCGCGTAGACCGCCGCCTGTGTCGCTCCGGCCAAGATCAGGGCCCGGTCGAGGCATGTCCGCAACGTACCTCCCGTCCCCGCCGCGGGTGCCGACAGGTTGAGAACGGGGCACCCACCCACCAGAATCGCATATACGAACCAACCCGACACACCTGTCAGATCCTCCATCGTTCGTCACCCTTGTCGTCTACATCAGGTACCACTCATGAAGGCCTGCATACGGGACACGGCCGCCGCCGTGACCGCGGTCTCGGCGGCTGTCGCCCTCGCGGCCTGCGGGGCGGGCGCCGAAAGCGACCCCGACGGGGGGACCGCGCCGCGCATCGGTCTGCTGCTGCCGGACGCCACCACGGCGCGCTGGGAGGCGCAGGACCGGCCGCTGCTGGAGAAGAAGATCAAGGAACTGTGCGACACCTGCGTGGTCGAGCACGCCAACGCCAGGGGTGAGGTGGCCACCCAGCAGGAGCAGATGGACTCGATGATCACCAAGGGGGTGGACGCCATCGTGCTGGTGGCCGTGGACGGCAAGTCGCTCGCCTCGTCGGTCTCGGAGGCCCGCGCGGCGGGCATCCCCGTGATCGCCTACGACCGGCTCGCCCAGGGACCGATCTCCGGGTATGTCTCCTTCGACGGCAAGGAGGTCGGCCGGCTCCAGGGCCGGGCCCTGCTCAAGGCGATGGGCGAGGGCACGGCGCTACCGCAGATCGTCATGATGAACGGCGATCCCGCCGACCCGAACACCGCGCTGTTCAAGCAGGGCGCGCTGTCCGTGCTGCGCGGCAAGGTGAAGATCGGCAAGGCGTACGACACCCTGCAGTGGCGGGCGGAGACCGCGCACATGAACATGTCCGCGGCCATCGCGGCGCTCGGCGCCGAGGCCATCGACGGGGTCTACGCGGCCAACGACGGACTCGCCGGCGGAAGCGTCTCGGCGCTGAAGGCGAACAAGGTCGCCCCGCTGCCCCCGGTCACCGGCCAGGACGCCGAACTGGGCGCGCTGCGGCGGATCGTGGCCGGCGACCAGTACATGACCGTGTTCAAGCCCTTCGGCCCGGAGGCCTCCGCCGGCGGTGCGATGGCCGTGGCCGCGGCCCGCCGGGAGTCGCTGGACCGGGGCGCGACGAGCGAGGTGACGCCGCGCGGCGGCGAGCGGGTCCCGGCCGTGCTGCTCAGGCCGGTGTCCGTGACCGCCGACACCATCAAGGACACCGTGGTGAAGGAAGGCCTGCACACGGTCCAGCAGATCTGCACCCCCCAGCTCCGGGCCGCCTGCGAGGAGGCGGGGCTGATCTGACGGGACGCGTCGCGCGGACTCCGGCCCGGTCCGGGGCCAGGGAAGGAGTTGGTTGCCGTGCCCGATCCCCCCTTGCTGGCGCTGCGCGGGGTGTGCAAGCGCTTCGGCGTGGTCGACGTCCTGACGGACATCGAACTGGAGATCCACTCCGGTCAGGTCGTCGCCCTCCTGGGGGACAACGGGGCCGGCAAGTCCACCCTGGTGAAGGTGATCTCCGGGGTGGCGCCCGCCGAGAAGGGCGTCATCGAGTGGGAGGGCCGGTCGGTGCACATCAGACGCCCGCACGACGCGCGCGATCTCGGCATCGCCACCGTCTACCAGGACCTGGCGCTGTGCGGGAACCTCGACGTCGTGGGGAACCTCTTCCTGGGGCGGGAGATCCGCAGGTACGGGTTCCTCGACGAGATGGAGATGGAGCGCCGCACCCAGGAGCTGCTGGAGCGGCTGACCCGGCGGGTCCCCGATCTGCGCGGGCCCGTCGCCTCGCTCTCCAGCGGTCAGCGGCAGACGGTCGCCATCGCCCGCTCGCTCCTCGGCGAACCGCGCGTCCTGCTGCTGGACGAACCGACCGCGGCGCTCGGGTTCGAGCAGACCTCGGAGATCCTGGACCTCATCGACCGGCTGCGGGACCGGGGGCTGGGCGTCCTGCTGATCAGCCACAGCATGGGGGACGTGAAGGCCCTCGCGGACCGGGCCGCGGTGCTGCGGCTCGGCCGCAACAACGGCTTCTTCGATGTGAACACCGCCTCCCAGGAGCAGATCATCGCGTCCATCACCGGCGCCACGGAGAACGTGCCCCGCCGGCCGGCCCAACGGGATTCGGGGTGGTGAGAGGCATGCGCAAGGTGGCGGACGGCACCCCGGCCGAACCCGTCGCGGCCGGCGGCGAGGCCCGTCCTCCGCAGCGCGAGCGGCTCGCCTCCCGGGCCGTGGAGGGCGGGGTCCGTGCCCTGCGCGGCACGCTCGCGCTCCTGCAACGCAAGGTGCGGGCGGGTGAGCTGGGCTCGCTGCCCGTCGTCCTCGTGCTCGCGGTCGTCTGGATCACCTTCCAGTCCCTCAATCCGAACTATCTGTCCCCGCGCAACCTGTCCAACCTCAGCGTGGACATCGTGGGGACCGGCCTGATCGCGGTCGGCATCGTCTTCGTGCTGCTGCTCGGCGAACTCGATCTGTCCGTGGGCTCGATCAGCGGTCTGGCGGCGGCCGTGTTCGCCGTGCTGAACGTGAACAGCGGGGTCCCGGAGTGGCTCGCCCTCGTCGTCGGCGTGCTCACCGGCACGGTCACGGGCACCGTGCAGGGCTTCTCCATCGCCCGGACCCGGGTGCCGGCGTTCGTGGTCACACTCGCCGGACTGCTCACCTGGAACGGCCTGATGCTCGCCGTCCTCGGCGACAGCGGCACGGTCAATCTGGACGAGGACGGGCTCGTCTCCAAGCTGACCAGTTACTACTTCACCCAGGACGCCGTCGCCTACGGCGTGGCGGCGGCGGCCACCGGGGCGGTGTTCCTCGGGGCCGACCTGGACAGAAGGCGCCGGCGGGCCGTCGGCATGCGGCACCGCTCGTCGGCGGCCGTGGCGGTGCGCACCGTGGCCACGGCGGTGGTCGCGTTCGGGGTGGCCTACCTGCTCAACCGCTTCCAGGGGCTGCCGCTCGCCCTGCTGATCTTCCTCGTCCTGGTGGCCGGCCTGGACGTGCTGCTGCGCCGTACCCACTACGGGCGGCAGGTGTACGCCCTCGGCGGCAGCATCGAAGCGGCCCGGCGCGCCAGCCTCAGCGTGTTCCGGGTCCAGACCGCCGTGTTCGCCATCTCCGGCACGATGGCCGCGGTCGGCGGGCTGTTCCTCGCCTCGCGCATCACGTCGGTGAGCCAGAGTTCGGGCTCGGGCGTCCTGCTGGTGAACGCCATCGCGGCGGCCGTGATCGGCGGCACCAGCCTGTTCGGCGGGCGCGGTACGACGTGGTCGGCGGTGCTCGGCATGCTCGTCATCCAGTCGATCTCCTCGGGCATGGCGATCACGGACACTCCCCCGGCGGTGCAGTTCATAATCACCGGTGGGGTGCTGTTCGCGGCGGTGGTCATCGACGCGCTGTCCCGTCACTCACAGGAAGCACATGGGCGGGCCTGATGTGCGGGCGTGATGTGCGCCACATCACGCAACCATCGCAACTTTCATTGAAAGTTTTGTCATCTAGGCTGACAAACCCTTCGGCCCCCGCAGGCAACTGGAGCGTTCCTCCATGACCGACAGGTCCTCTGCCGTTCCCGCGCAAGCCTCCTCGACCGCCGCGTACGCCCGGATCTACGAGGAACAGCAACCGCGGCTCGTCGCGTACGCGCGCTCGCTCACCAGGAACGCCTGGACCGCCGAGGACCTCGTCGCCGAGGCGCACTTCCGGGTGTGGCGACGGCTGGCCGAGGGACACGAGATCGAGAACGTGCCGGCGTACCTGCGGACGACGGTGCGGCACCTCGCGATCGCCTCCGGGACCGCGGTACGCGAGACGCCCCGGGACCCTCAGGCCGACGAGCGGGCCGAGCGGGCCGAGCCGGGCGGGCACGAGGGCGACCCGGCCGAGCAGGTGTCCCAGGTCGATCTGGTGGTGCGGGTGCTGGGCCAGCTGCCCGAGCGCTGGGTCAAGGCGCTGTGGCTGGCCGAGGCGGAGGGACAGCCGCTGGCCGCGATCGGACCGCAGCTCGGCACCAAGGAGGGGGCCACGGCCGTCCTGCTGCACCGCGCCCGGGAGGGCATGCGGCAGGCGTTCCTGCGCACCCAGACCGGCGCCCCGGAGGACCCGGCGTGCCAGGTCCACTGGGCCCGGATGCCTGCCTACGTCCGGGGTGCCGCGACCCCGCGCCAGGGCGAACGGCTGCTCGGTCACGTGGACGCGTGCGACGACTGCCGCGCCCGGCTCGCCGCGTTGATGCGCGCCAACGACCGGCTGCCCGCGATCGTCGCGCCCGCGCTGCTGCTGTTCGCGCTGGGCGGCACGGGCAAGTTCCTCATGGCCTTCACCGCGGGGTCCGCCGGCGCGGCGGCCGCGGCGGGCGGGCACGGCGCCGGTCTGCTGCACGGCGTGCGCCATGCGGCGGTCGGCGGCTCGAAGGCGCAGGCCGCGGTGGCGGCGGGCGCGCTGGTGGCGGGGGCCGCCGCGTTCGTCCTGGTCATCGGCTCGGGCGAGTCCGCGCCGATACCCGCCCAGCGCACCCCCGTCGCCGACGCTCCGGTAAGCCGGATGCCCGTGGCGGAGACACCGGCGAACCCTCCCGCACAGGCCGCCGTGCCGGTGGAGGCCGCCGAGGACCGGTCGCCGTCCGTGCGGGTGGCCGACGCCGCCGGAGACATCCGCACGGACACCGTGCCCTCGACGGCCGAGGCGCCGTCGTCCTCCGGCACCGGGGTGCCGGGCCCGACCGGAGGCGGGAAGAGCACCGACGAGCCCTCGTCCACCGGAACCCCGCCGGAGGAGGAGCAGACGTCACCCCCGGCCGACGAGGGCACCGCGGACGACGGCTCGAAGGAGACCCCGCAGCCCACCACCCCCACCCCCGAGATCCCGCAGCCGGAGACCCCGCAGCCCGAGCCGCCGCAGACCTCGGACCCCGAGCCCAGACCCGGGGACGACGGCGCCGATCAGGGCACCGGGGACGACGACCCGGGCTGCCCGAGCGGCGGCGACCAGGAGGACACCGGGCACGGCAAGGCCCGGCACGGCGACCAAGGACACCACCGGGGCGGCCGCTCCGGGCACGACGCCGCCTGACAAGGCCTCGACCGCCTCTGTACCACGACGTCGTTCGCCCCGCCCGCCCGGGCCGGGTTCCAGGTGTACTTCGTGGAGCGCGAGCCGGACATGACGGCGATCGGCGGGCGCCTGCTGTCCGCACTGGCCGAGGCCTGTGGGCTGCCGGAGCCCTCCCCGGCCTGGTGGGTGAACTTCCGGGTCGTCGAGGAGGGCAGCTGGGGCTCCCGCGGCCAGGGCGATCCGCGCCGCGGTCACCGGCTGACGCGGGGTGCCCGGGGTGGATCAGACGTTGCGTCGGTACTGGCCGCCCACCTCGAAGAACGCGTCGGTGATCTGCTGGAGCGAGCAGACGCGGGCGGCGTCCATGAGGACGGCGAAGACGTTGTCGCCGCTGATGGCCGCGTCCTTGAGGGCGGCCAGGGCCTGGTGCGCCTGGTCGCGGTGTCCGGCCTGGTAGTCGCGGACCCGCTCCAGCTGGGAGTGCTTCTCCTGTTCGGTGGCGCGGGCGAGTTCGACGGTGGCGGGTTCGGCGGTGTCGGCGTGGGGGTTGCGGAAGGTGTTGACGCCGATGAGGGGCAGGGTGCCGTCGTGCTTGCGCTGTTCGTAGAGCATGGACTCGTCCTGGATGCGGCCGCGCTGGTAGCCGGTCTCCATCGCGCCGAGCACCCCGCCGCGTTCGTTGATCCGCTCGAACTCCTTCAGCACCGCCTCCTCCACCAGGTCGGTGAGCTCGTCGATGACGAACGAGCCCTGCAGCGGGTTCTCGTTCATCGCCAGGCCCCACTCACGGTTGATGATCAGCTGGATCGCCAGGGCGCGGCGGACGGAGTCCTCGGTGGGGGTGGTGACCGCCTCGTCGTAGGCGTTGGTGTGCAGGCTGTTGCAGTTGTCGTAGATCGCGATGAGCGCCTGCAGGGTGGTGCGGATGTCGTTGAAGTCCATCTCCTGGGCGTGCAGGGAGCGTCCGGAGGTCTGGACGTGGTACTTCAGCTTCTGGGAGCGCTCGGCCGCGCCGTACTTCTCCTTCATCGCCACCGCCCAGATCCGGCGGGCCACCCGGCCCAGCACCGCGTACTCGGGGTCCATGCCGTTGGAGAAGAAGAAGGACAGGTTGGGGGCGAAGTCGTCGATGTGCATGCCCCGGGCCAGATACGCCTCGACGTAGGTGAAGCCGTTGGCGAGGGTGAAGGCGAGCTGGCTGATCGGGTTCGCGCCCGCCTCGGCGATGTGGTAGCCGGAGATGGATACCGAGTAGAAGTTGCGGACCTTCTCCTGGATGAACCACTCCTGGATGTCCGCCATCATCCGCAGGGAGAACTCGGTGGAGAACAGGCAGGTGTTCTGCCCCTGGTCCTCCTTGAGGATGTCCGCCTGCACCGTACCGCGCACGTTCGCCAGGGCGCGGGCGCGCAGCTCGGCCGCCTCCTCGGCGTCCGGCTCACGGCCCTCGGCGGTTCGGAAGGCCTCCAGCTGCTGGTCGATCGCCGTGTTGAGGAAGAAGGCCAGGATGGTCGGTGCGGGGCCGTTGATCGTCATCGACACCGAGGTCGTGGGGGCGACCAGGTCGAAGCCGTTATAGAGGGCCTTCATGTCGTCGAGGGTGGCGATCGAGACGCCGGAGGTGCCGACCTTGCCGTAGATGTCGGGGCGCTCGTCGGGGTCACGGCCGTACAGGGTGACGGAGTCGAAGGCGGTGGACAGGCGGGTGGCGGGCTGGCCCTCGGAGAGCAGCTTGAAGCGCCGGTTGGTGCGGAACGGGTCGCCCTCGCCCGCGAACATCCGGGCCGGGTCCTCGCCGTCGCGCTTGAAGGGGAACACCCCCGCGGTGAAGGGGAAGGAGCCGGGCAGGTTCTCCGACCGCCAGAAGCGGACCAGCTCACCGTGGTCGGTGAACCGGGGCAGGGCCACGCGGGGGATCTTGTTGCCGGAGAGGGACTCACGGGTCAGCCTGGTCCGGAGCTCCTTGTCCCGGATCTTCACCACCTGCTCGTCGCCGGAGTACGAGGCCACCACCGCCGGCCAGTTCGCAAGCTGCTCGGTGATCTCGTGCGGGAGGTCGCGGCGGGCGCCGTCGAGCAGCGACTCGACGTTCGCGGCGTCGGAGCCGGCCCCGACGAGTTCGCCCCGTACGGCGTCGAGGCGCTGCACGCGCCGCGCGGCCTCCGCCAGTCGGCCGGTGGCGGTGTGGTAGGCGCGGACCGTTTCGGTGATCTCGGCGAGGTAGCGCACCCGCTCGGCCGGTACGACCTGGCGGATGCCGGAGGAGTGCCGTACGTCGACCGGCGCCAGCGCGCCCTGGACCAGCGGCAGCCCCTGCTCGCCCAGGCCGGCCCTGAGGTGCTGGTAGAGGGCGGTGACGCCGTCGTCGTTGAAGGTGGCCGCAGAGGTGCCGTACACCGGCATGTCCTCCGGCCGCTTGCCGAACGCCTCACGGTTGCGGACCAGCTGACGGCCCACGTCCCGCATCGCGTCCTTCGCGCCGCGCCGCTCGAACTTGTTGATCGCCACCACGTCGGCGAAGTCGAGCATGTCGATCTTCTCCAGCTGCGAGGCGGCACCGAACTCCGGCGTCATCACATACAGCGAGGTGTCGACGAACGGCACGATCGCCGCGTCCCCCTGACCGATGCCCGGTGTCTCCACGACCACCAGATCGAACCCGGCCGCCTTCACCACATCGATCACGTCCGCCAGATGCTCGGGCAGCTCACGACTGCCCCGGGTGGCCAGGCTGCGGAAGAACACCCGACTGCCGTCCAGGGAGTTCATCCGGATCCGGTCACCCAGCAGGGCGCCACCGCCCCGCCGCCGCGTCGGGTCGACCGCGATCACCGCGATCCGCAGCTTGTCCTGCTGGTCGACCCGGAACCGGCGCACCAGTTCGTCGGTCAGCGAGGACTTTCCGGAGCCGCCCGTGCCGGTGATGCCCAGCACCGGCACCGTCCGGCCCGCCGCCGCGGCCCGCACCTGGGCGAGGAAGTCCTCCGGCAGCTTGCCCAGCTCCGCGCCGGTGATCGCGCGGGCGATCGCGAACCGGTCGCCGGCCAGGACGGCCGGCACATCGGCCGGTTTGCCGTCCCACAGGTCGAAGTCGCAGTCCCTGACGACCGAGTTGACCATCCCCGCCAGGCCCATCCGCTGCCCGTCCTCCGGGGAGAAGATGGTCACCCCGCTGCCCCGCAGCCGGGCGATCTCCTCGGGCACGATGACACCGCCCCCGCCGCCCACCACGCGCACATGCTCCGCGCCCTGCGCACGCAGCGAGTCGACCAGGTACTCGAAGTACTCCACATGGCCGCCCTGGTAGGACGAGACCGCCACACCGTGCGCGTCCTCCTCCAGCGCCGCGTCCACGACCTCCTGCACCGACCGGTTGTGCCCGAGGTGGATCACTTCCGCGCCCTGGGACTGGAAGATCCGGCGCATGATGTTGATCGACGCGTCGTGCCCGTCGAACAGGGCCGAGGCGGTGATCAGTCGAATGGGGTGCACGGGCCGGTGCGCTTCGCTCATGGGGACCTTCCCGAACGGATCAGGGGTACGCCGACCCCAAGATAGTAGGACGTCCTACTAATTTACCGCAGGGTGGGGTCGATGCGCCAAGATTCGATCGACCCTTGACTGTCAAAGTTCATACAAATACGCTGCGGGCGATTCAGGACAGCGGTTCAGGACAGCGGTTCAAGACAGGCTCTGCGGTGAAGTGGGGGGCTCTCGTGACAGACGCATTCGACGCCGACCTGGCGATCGTCGGACTCGGACCGGTCGGCGCCACGGCGGCGAATCTGGCCCATGCCCACGGGCTGACCGCGGTGGCCTTCGACCGGGCCCCGGCCGTCGAGCCGCGGCCCCGCGCCATCGGGTTCGACCAGGAGGCCATGCGCACCTTCGGCGGCCTCGGCCTGGGCGACGCGCTCGCGCCCCATGTGATGCCGTATCGCCCGTCGGAGTACCGCAACCTCCACGGTCAGGTCATCAAACGGATCGACACCGCGCCACCGCCCCACCCGCTGGGCTGGGCCCCCAACTACGTCTTCCTCCAGCCGGAACTCGAGAAGGCCCTGCGCCACAATCTCACCGGGGCCGGCGGTGTCGACGTCCGGCTCGGCACCACGGTGACCGACGTGCGGGCCGACGGCGAGGGCGCGACCGTCGGGACGGTGGACGAGGCCGGCCGCCGGCGCACGGTCCGCGTACGGTATGTGCTGGCGTGCGACGGGGGCGCCAGCGGGATCCGGTCACGTGCGGGGCTGTCGCTGCGCGACCTGGAGTTCGACGAACCGTGGCTCGTGGTCGACGTCCTCCTGCACCCCGGGGCGGGCGAGGAACTGCCGCGGACCAACGTCCAGTACTGCGAGCCGGCCCGGCCCAGCACCTACGTGGTGGGGCCCGGCCGTCTCCGCCGCTGGGAAATGATGATCAACAAGGACGAGGATCCGAGCGGGATGACCGAGCCCCGGGTCGTCCGCGCGCTGCTGTCCCGCTGGCTGGATCCCGGCGACTACGACCTGTGGCGGGCGTCGGCCTACCGCTTCCACGCCCTCGTCCTCAGGCAATGGCGTGCCGGACGGCTGTTCTTCCTCGGGGATGCCGCCCATATGACACCGCCGTTCCTCGCACAGGGCATGTGCCAGGGAATCCGCGACGCCTCGAACCTCGTATGGAAGCTGGCCGCACACCGGCACGGGGGCGCCGGTGACGGGCTGCTCGACACCTATCAGCGGGAGCGCGAGCCGCATGTGCTGCAGGTGACGGCCACGGCGAAGGAGCTCGGGCGGATCATCTGCGAGCGGGACGAGGTGGCCGCGGCGGCCCGTGACGCGACCCTGCTGGCCGAACTGGCGGCCCAGCCCCGGGGCACCGTCCGCCAGTCCCTCATCCCCGGGATCCACGCGGGCTTTCTCGCGGCCGACGGCTCCCCCGCCCGGGGCGGCATCCTTCCCCAGCCGCGCGTGACCGACAGCCAGGGACGAAGCGGGCTGCTGGACGAGTTCACCGGCGACGCCTTCCGGCTGGTGCTCGGCGAGGACGCCGACCTCGCCGCCGCGGAGTCGGCGCTGCGTGCGCACGAGGCCGCGGGGGGTTTCCCGGTCCGGCTCGTACCTCTGCGACGGTTCGACGGCCCGGTGCACCGGGGCGCATACCGTGAGGAGGTGCCCGTCCTCGGCCCTTGGCTGCGGGCGCACGGGTGCGAGGCGGTGCTCGCCCGTCCCGACCACTATGTGTTCGGGGGAGCCCAACGGGCGGCGGAGATCAGCGAGTTGCTCGCCGCGGCACGGCGCCGGTGGTCGTCGCCGTCCTCGCCCGGCACGGTCGTGGAGTGACTCCGGCCGGTCAGCGGGCGGCCGCGGCGAGCAGCTCCTCCACCCTGCGCGCGGGGAGTTGAAGGCGCTGCTGTTGCACCAGCTCCGTGGAGGTGAACGCGCCCGTCTCCAGCGCGTCGAACCGGCCGTCGCGGTCCGGGTAGCAGTTCATCGTGTCGATCACCGCCTGCCGGCGAGGGCGCCCGCGGGCAGCTGCCGGTAGTCCTTCAGCGGGATCGTCGCGACCACCAGATCACCGGCCAGGGCTGCCTCCTCCGGCCCGGGGCGGCCCGGGCCAGGCCGCCCCGGGCCGTCATGCCTACGAGAACGTCACCCTGGACGATCTCGCGGCGGCGGCCGGTGTCTCCCGCAGCACGTTCCTGAGGTACTTCGTCAGCAAGCAAGCGGCCGTCCTCAGCGCCTTCGACACCCATGGGCGGCAGGTCGCCGACGCCTTGCAGCACGGCGCGTCGCTGAGGGCGCCGGCCTCGCTCCGTCAGGAGCGGGTGCGCTCCGGAGCCTCCTGGTGGGGGACGGCCGCGTCCGCGTCCCGGCGCGCGGAGGTGTCGACCGCCGGGGCCAGGAAGGCCGCGCACGCCACGCAGACCAGGACGACGAGCATGGCGGGGCGCAGACCGATGTGATCGCCGAGGAAGCCCAGGCCGGGCGGGCCGACGAGGAAGGCGACATAGCCGATGACGGCCACCAGGGCGACCCGGGCCGTCTCGTCGGGGCCGGACTCCCCGGCGGCGGAGAGCGCCAGGGGGAAGCCGAGTGAGGCGCCCAGTCCCCAGAACAGCACGGCGACGCCGGCGAGGACGGGACTGTCCGAGACGACGACGATCAGCAGGCCCAGTGCGCCGGACGCGGCACTGGCGCGGACGACGGTGATCCGGCCGTAGCGGTCGAGGACGTACGTGCCGCCGAAGCGGCCCACCGTCATCGCGGCGGCGAATCCGGCGTAGACGAGCGAGCCCGAAGCAGCGCTCATGCCGTGTCCGTCGACCATGAGCAGCGGCAGCCAGTCGTTGGCCGAGCCCTCGGCCAACGCCATGGCCAGCACGATCGCGCCGATGAGGAGGAGCCGGCCGTCCTTCCGGAGGGCAGGGTGCCGTGCAGCGCCGTCGCCCTTCCGCCGCTCCTCGCGGACGATACGGCCGGTGCCCGCCGGAAGGGCGCGCGCCGCGTGGAGGAGCAGCCCTGCGGCGAGCAGTACGACCGCCGCGAGATGCCACTGCACGGGCACCCCGGCCGCCGTCGCCGCCATGCCCGCACCGGCCCCGAACACCGTGCCCAGGCTGAAGCAGCCGTGCAACGCGGGCAGGGTGGTCGCCCCGCCGGTCCGCTCGACGTGCGTGCCGTCGACGTTCACGGCCACGTCTGCGGCGCCCATGCCGGCGCCGAAGAGACACAGGCCCGCGGTGACCCCGGCGACCGACGCCGCGAGAGCGCCCGCGCAGATCACGGCCATCCCGGCGATGAGCAGCCAGGTTCCCCAGACGATGACGGGCCGGGTCCCGAACCGGGACACCAGCCGCCCCGAACAGCTGATCCCCAGCATCGAGCCGAGGGACAGCCCGAACAGCACCAGCCCCAGCTGCGCGGTGGACACATCCAGCCGGTCCCTGATCGCGGGCGTGCGCGTCACCCACGAGGACATGGCTGTTCCGGCGAGCAGGAACACCAGGAACAGCGCCCGACGACGCCGGCGCACGGCCTTGTCCATGAGACTGCTCCTCCGGGGACGTACGGCGCCCGCTCGACCCGGAGAATGTACCTGCTTGTACACGACAACGGGGAAGCGCTTGCGGAACGGGCCCGGAACACCCCGCGCGCCGCCGCCCACGTGACCTTCGCCGCCACAAGGTCGATAATTCCCTCGGAGGAACCCAGCCTGCTCGTGTCAGTAGGAGGTACCCATGAAGATGTTGATCAACGTTCCGGAGACCGTGGTCGCGGACGCGCTGCGCGGGATGGCGGCCGCGCATCCCGAGCTGACCGTCGACGTGGAGAACCGGGTGGTCGTACGGCGCGACGCCCCGGTGGCCGGGAAGGTCGGACTGGTGTCCGGCGGCGGGTCGGGGCACGAGCCGTTGCACGGGGGGTTCGTCGGACCGGGGATGCTCTCCGCGGCCTGTCCCGGTGAGGTCTTCACCTCGCCGGTGCCCGACCAGATGCTGCGCGCGGCGGCCGCCGTGAACAGCGGCGCGGGTGTGCTGTTCATCGTCAAGAACTACACCGGTGACGTGCTCAACTTCGACATGGCGGCCGAGCTCGCCGAGGACGAGGGCATCCAGATCGCCAAGGTCCTGGTCAACGACGACGTGGCCGTCACCGACAGTCTGTACACGGCGGGGCGGCGCGGTACCGGCGCGACCCTGTTCGTGGAGAAGATCGCGGGCGCCGCCGCCGACGAGGGGCAGCCGCTGGAGCGGGTCCAGTCCATCGCCCGCCAGGTGAACGAGAACTCCCGCAGCTTCGGCATCGCGCTCAGCGCGTGCACCACGCCCGCCAAGGGCAGCCCGACCTTCGACCTGCCGGCCGGTGAGCTGGAGCTGGGCATCGGCATCCACGGCGAACCGGGCCGGGAGCGGCGGGCGATGATGACGTCCGGAGAGATCGCCGACTTCGCCGTGCAGGCCGTCCTGGACGACATGGCGCCACGCAATCCCGTCCTCGTCCTGGTCAACGGCATGGGCGCCACACCCCTGCTGGAGCTGTACGGCTTCAACGCCGAGGTCCAGCGGGTGCTGACCCAGCGCGGGGTGGCCGTCGCCCGGACGCTCGTCGGCAACTACGTGACCTCCCTCGACATGGCCGGCGCCTCGGTGACGGTCTGCCAGATCGACGAGGAACTGCTGCGGTTGTGGGACGCGCCGGTGAGCACACCGGGCCTGCGCTGGGGCATGTGAGCACAGCGGCGACAGGGCGGGCACCCGCACCGAAACGACCAGGCAAGGAGATCACGTGCTCGACGCCGACTTCTTCCGCCGTTGGATGACGGCGACCGCCGCGTCCGTCCACCGCGAGGCGGAACGGCTCACCGCCCTCGACTCCCCCATCGGGGACGCCGACCACGGCAGCAACCTCCAGCGCGGGTTCACCGCCGTGACCGCCGCGCTGGAGAAGGAGGAGACGGAGACACCGGGTGCGGTCCTCGTCCTCGCCGGGCGGCGGCTGATCTCCACCGTCGGGGGCGCCTCCGGCCCGCTGTACGGCACCCTGCTGCGCCGGACCGGCAAGGCGCTCGGGGACGCGGCCGAGGTGAGCGAGGCGGAGTTCGCCGAGGCGCTGCGGGCGGGCGTGGACGCCGTGATGCAGCTCGGGGGCGCCGCGCCGGGCGACAAGACGATGATCGACGCCCTGGTGCCGGCGGTGGCCGCGCTCGGTGACGGGTTCGGCGCCGCCGGCACCGCCGCCGAGCGCGGCGCCGAGGCGACGACACCACTGCAGGCCCGCAAGGGCCGGGCCAGCTACCTCGGGGAGCGCAGCATCGGGCACCAGGATCCGGGGGCCACCTCGTCGGCCCTGCTGATCGCCGCGCTCGTCGAGGCCGGCGGGAAGTGAGGCGAAGGTGAGCGACGAGAAGCTGGTCGGGATCGTGCTGGTCTCGCACAGCGCGGCCGTGGCGGACGCCGTGGCCGAGCTGGCGAAGGGGCTCGCGGGCGGCGGCGCGGCCGTACCGGTCGCGGCGGCCGGCGGTACCGAGGGCGGCGGGCTGGGCACGAGCGCGGAACTGGTGGCCGCCGCGGCCGCCTCCGTCGACCGGGGCGCCGGTGTCGCCCTCCTCACCGATCTGGGCAGCGCCGTCCTCACGGTCAAGGCGCTGCTCGCCGAGGGCGACGAACTCCCCGGGTCCGCCCGTCTGGTGGACGCCCCGTTCGTCGAGGGCGCGGTGGCCGCGGTGGTCACGGCGGCCACCGGAGCCGACCTCGACGCGGTGACGGCGGCGGCCTCCGAGGCGTACGCCTACCGCAAGGTGTGACGACCCGGGCTCGTCCCGGCCCGGCCCGCACCCGTTCGGAGACCGGTCCGGGGTGGGATGCCTCGACGACGGCTCACTTCAGGCCCTCCCCGACGACGGTGAGGGCCGTGCGGATGGCCCGGGCCAGCTCGGTGCGGGCCGTCGCCGGGTTCGTGACGGCGTCCGCGGCGTGCCAGGCGTGCTGCTCCACGGCGGCGCGCAGGGCCGCGTTGAACATCGCCGCCTGGATCGCCGGACGCGGATCGTCGGCGGGCAGTCCGGCGCGCTCGGCGAGGGCGCGGGCGAACGCCGGTTCGGCCTCGTCGTAGGTCTGGAGCCAGACGGCCCGCAGGCCCGGTTCGGTGCGGGTCAGCCGGACGAGCCCGCCCACGGTGGCGGGTTCGGGTCCGACGACGAGCCGCTCGTCGTCCTCCAGGATGCGGACGAGCGCGTCGCCCAGTCCGGTGCCGGGGTGCCATTCCCGCAGACAGGCCGCGAGGGAGTCGATGCCGGCCGTCAGCAGGGGCCGTACACACGCCTCCTTGCTGGGGAAGTACCGCCAGACCGTGCGCGCGGAGACGCCCACCGCCTGGGCGATCTGTTCGCCGGTGGTGGCCGCGACGCCCTGGGCCACGAAGAGGTCCACGGCGGCGTGCGCGATCTCCAGCCGGATCTCCGCCTTGCGCGCCTCGGTCAGGGGCGGCCGGCCCGTGCGTCCGCGGGATGTCGTCATCCGGTCGTCCTCCGGTCTCGGTCTGCGCCGCCATGAGCTTCCGTGCGTCCAGAATTCTCCACCACGAATTTATGTCACTCACAGACATTAAGTCGTAGGGTGTGCCCATCGGCGCGGACAGCGCGCGCACATCGCATCTAGGAGCACCACATGGCCACTGGACTGGAAGGCCGCAGCGTCGTCGTCACCGGAGCGGGCTCGGGGATCGGGCGCGCCACCGCCCTGGCCTTCGCCGCGGAGGGGGCGCGGGTCCTGGTGGCCGACCTCAACGCGGACGGGGCGCGGGCCGTCGTCAAGGAGATCGAGGCGGCGGGCGGTACGGCCGTCGCCGTCACCGGGGACCTCAGCGAGCAGTCCGTCGTCGACGAGGTGGCGAACACCGCGGTGGAGCGCTTCGGCGGGGTCGACGTGCTGGTCAACAACGCCGGGATCATGGACCGGATGTCGGCGCTGGCGGACGTCGACGACGCCGAGTGGGAGCGGGTCATCCGGGTCAATCTCACGGCGCCCTTCCTGCTCACCCGTGCGGTGCTGCCGCACATGCTGGCCGCCGGCAGGGGGGCGATCGTGAGCACCGCCTCGGAGGCGGGCCTGCGGGGCAGCGCGGCTGGCGCGGCCTACACGGCCTCTAAGCACGGCGTCGTGGGACTCACGAAGAGCCTCGCGGTGATGTACCGCGGCAAGGGCATCCGCGCCAACGCGATCGCGCCGGGCGGCACGAAGACCGCGATCACGGTCGACGCCGACCGTACGGCCCACGGTCCGGCGGCGCTCGGCCCGCACTTCGTCAACGTCGGCCGGGTCGCCGAGCCGGAGGAGCAGGCCGCCGCGATCGTGTTCCTCGCCTCGGACGCGGCGAGCAACATCAACGGCGTGGTCCTGCCGGTCGACGACGGCTGGTCGGCGGTCTGACCCCACCACCGCCCCCCGGTCGGACGGCAACTCGACCACCCACGTCGGCCGTCCGACCACGGGGGCCCTCCCGGACGGAACCTCACACACCCGCCGGACGGCAACGAACACCCTCCACCTACGCCGGCAACGCCCGACGCCCCGCAGGCCCCCGGCCTGCGGCTTCCCACCCGGCGCCCCTCAGGCGCCCCAACCCCCGGCAGCACCACCCGAGTCCTCCAGGCCCCGGGCCTCAACCCCCCGCCCGGTCACTCCTCCTCGTCCGTCGCGGCGCCGATCGACTCCTCGTCCTCCCCGACCTCCTCGACGTCCGCGGCCTCCTGCCCGTCCGGCGGCGTCTCCCCGGCGGCCGCTTCCCCGTCCTGCGGGGTCTCCTCCGGGTCGACCTCGGGCCGGTCCGGGGTCCGGGGCGGTGTGTCCGGGCCTCCGTCGGCCGCCGCCCCCGGTGCCGGTGCCGAGCGGCCGGGCGGCCGGATGAATGAGCGGGCCAGGCGTTCGCCCGTCTCCGCGGCGGACTCGTGGCTCTCGATCGGGGTGGCGCGGGAGTTCCTGAAGACGATGTAGGTGACGCCGGACGGTGCGCCGCCGCCGTGGGGGTCGGGGCGGATGCCGAGGGCCGCGGCGGTGGCGTAGGACGCCTCGCCGATGATGTCGTGCGGGCCCACGTCGCCGACGACCGCGTACTCGACCCGGTCGTGGTAGACGACCGCCGCCACCGAAGCCCCGCGCACCCCGTGGTCGCGGTGGTTCCAGAGGTCGCTCACCCCGGGCACCACGATGTACGGCAGGGTCTCGGCGCTGAGGTAGCGGCCGTCGGACTGGGTGAACGCCGTGGCGTCCGAGAACAGCGGGTCGGTCCGGCTGTTGCAGTGCGGACCGGGGCGGCCGTCGCAGTCGATGTCCATGTCGGCCGTCCAGAAGACCGCCTCGCCCGTACCGCAGACCGGGACGGTGGCGGGCATGCCGTCGTCCGTGCGGTAGCGGCCCCGCGACACGGGGACGCAGTCGCGTACCCGGGCCAGCAGGTCGGCGGCGCGGACGGTGCCCTCCTGCCGTATCCCAGGTGCCCCGGGGCTGCCGCGGTCGTGCCGGGCGGCGAGGGAGACGGTGGTCGGGGCCAGCAGGAGGAGGCCGGCCGCGGCCAGGGTCAGCGACTGGGCGCGCACGATACGGGACCCTCTCGTGGGACGGTGACGGACACTCAGCCCAATCTGGTGCGGGCGGCCTGCCGAGGCCATTCCGAGGGGGCCGTACGGTGCACGCTTCTGACGGACCGACAGGGGGCGGGGGGCCGGTGCCCGCTGGGCTCCGGCCCCCCGGCCCACTGCGCCGGCGCGGGATCAGCGACGACAGCGGTCCGCGCCACCGGCCTGAACTCGACCTCCCTCAAGGAGAGTTCGGGCCAGGAGGAGGTTCAGCATACGTAACTTTCCCGAGCAGTCACGCAACCCCCGGCCTCCCGCGGCCGTCTTTACCTGTTTGCCATCTTGCCGCGCCCGTACCGTCCGGCCATATTGGTCCGGACCAATAGGGCCGCGTGTCGGTCCGGGGAGGCGAAGCCGTGCGCCGTGTGATGCTCTGCGGGCTGGCCCTGGCCGTGTCGTGCGGGTGCTCGGCCGGTGCCGGGGACGAGGGGCGCGCGCCCGGCGCCCCGGCGGGGGTGACCGCGCGGGCCGGGAGCGCGACCAGCGTGCACGTCATGTGGAACGCGGTCGCCGCCGACCCGGCGGTCGAGGTCTACGAGGTCTACCGGGGCACGGCGAAGGTCGCCGACGTGCCCGGCTCCACGCGCATGCTGGACGTCGTCCGGCTCACGCCGGCCACCTCGTACGTCTTCACCGTGCGGGCCCGCGACGGGGCCTGCCGGCTCGGGCCGCCCAGCAGCCGGGTGCGGGCGACGACCCCGGCGGCGGCCCCGGCGGACACCACGGCGCCGACCCGCCCACGCCGGATCACCGGCCGGGCCGCCGGGAGCCGGGCGGTGCAGTTGTCCTGGTCGGCGTCGACGGACGACCGGAAGGTGATGTCGTACGACGTGTACCAGGGCGGTACCCGGATCCACAGCGTCGGCGGGGGCCAGACGGCGACGGTCGTCACGGGGCTGCGGCCGGGCACCGTGTACACGTTCACCGTCCGGGCCCGGGACGCCGCCGACCACCTCTCCCCGGCCGGCCCGGCCGTCCGCGTGACCACCCCGCCCGGCGCCGACGAGGGAGCCGACACGGCGCCCTCCGGTTTCCGTGCCACGGCCCACCGCGCGGCCGACGGTGCGTACTACCTCGACCTGTCCTGGGTGGCGCCCCGGGTGGACGGCGTGGTCACGGAGTACGGGATCCGGCTCGACGGGTCGACGGTCACCTCGCTGGTGTGGGGCGGGACGCCACCGCGCGGCAGAGCGACGTACAGCTTCTACCTGGGACGCGAGGAGGGGGCCGGCCACCGGGTGCGGTTGCGGGCGCGGCTGCCTGACGGGACGTGGGGGGCGTACTCGGCGGAGCGGACGGTGACCACCGGGACCTGACCGGCGGGGCGGCCGGGGCCCGGCGCCTGAGCCGTCCGAAGGAATCCGTCACCTGCCCGGATGCCGTCCGGGTGCGGGCCGGTCCGGCGGCACATTGGCTGCCCCTGAGGCAGCACGGGCGTACCCGACCCTCGGCGGCGCAAGGGATGTACCGCCAACCGTGCCGCCGGAGGGCATCCGATGCGCACTTACCGTCTTCTTCTCCGCTCAGGACCGGCCGTGGCAGCCGCCGCCGTGCTGCCGCTCGCCCTGACCGCACAGCCGGCGGCCGCGGTCTCCGGCATCTCCGTGAGCACGACCGGTTCCACGGTGTCGGTGGTGACCAGCGCCTGCACCCAGATCAACGGCAGCTGGGGCACCGCCGCGCTGCTGGGCAGCGGTCAGGCGAGCTTCTCCCAGGGGCGTCAGGTGGCGCTGTCGGGGACGACCGTCAGCCAGTCCGCCGCCTGGTCGGGCGTCTCCCCCGGCACGTACACCGTGGTCGTCATGTGCTCCAACGGGACCACCGCGGGCACTCAGTCCGTGATCGTGTCGGCCCCGTCCACCCCGACCATCTCCGCCACGGCGACCGCCTCGCCGTCGCGCGGTGTCATGGGCGGGCTGGGCGGCGCGGCCCGGGACGTCGGTCCGGTGACGATGGGGGTGGGCGGTGCGCTGGTGGGCGTCGGTGTGATCGCGGCGGCCTGGTTCCTGCGCCGCCGCGCGAAGCCGTATCGCCTGTAGAGCTCGCCCCTCTAGGGGGTGTCCTCCACGAGTGGCAGGCCCTCCAGTGCCTCGGTGAGCCACTGGATCCAGAAGGTCTCCAGTTCGATGCCCGCGCGCAGGACCAGGTGCTGCAGCCTGGCCTGCGCGCTGTCGTCACCGGGCGGGAAGTCGCGCTTCTCGATCTTCTCGTACTCGGCCAACTGCCGCCGGTGCAGCTCCCGATGACGGCGCAGGTCGGCCTCCAGGCCCGCGGTGCCGACGACGGCCGCGGCGCGCAGTCGGAGCAGCAGCGCGTCGCGGTGCGGCTTGGGGTCCTGGGACGCGGCCGTCCACCGCGCCAGTTCGGCGCGGCCCGCGGGCAGGACCTCGTAGGCCTTCTTCTGTCCACGGGCCGGCTGTGCGGCGGGCAGCGCGCGGATATGTCCCTCGGCCTCCAGTTTTCCCAGCTCGCGATAGATCTGCTGGTGCGTCGCCGACCAGAAGTACCCGATCGACCTGTCGAACCGGCGGGTCAGATCCAGCCCCGACGACGGCTTCTCGAGCAGGGCGGTGAGGATCGCGTGCGGGAGTGACATGGGGTCATCCTAGGGAGGGCGTCACAGGGCTGCCGCGACCTCGGTCCCCTGCTTGATCGCGCGCTTGGCGTCGAGTTCGGCGGCCACGTCGGCGCCGCCGATGAGGTGGGCCTTCGCGCCGGCGGCGAGCAGCGCCTCGTAGAGGTCGCGGCGCGGGTCCTGGCCGGTGCACAGCACGACGGTGTCGACCTCGAGGACCGTGCTCTCGTCACCGACGGTGAGGTGCAGGCCGGCGTCGTCGATACGGTCGTACCGCACGCCCGGGACCATGGTGACGCCCCGGTGCTTGAGTTCGGTGCGGTGGATCCAGCCGGTGGTCTTGCCGAGGCCCGCGCCGACCTTGGTGGTCTTGCGCTGGAGGAGGTGGACCGTGCGCGGCGGCGCGGGGCGCTCGGGGGCGGCGAGGCCGCCGGGGGCCGCGTAGTCCATGTCGACGCCCCACTGGCGGAAGTAGACCGCCGGGTCCTCGCTCGCCCCGTCGCCGCCGTCGGTGAGGAACTCGGCGACGTCGAAGCCGATGCCGCCCGCGCCGAGGATCGCCACCCGGTCGCCGACGGGCGCGCGGCCCTGCAGGACGTCGAGGTAGCCGACGACGCTCGGGTGGTCGACGCCCGGGATGTCGGGGGTGCGCGGGGTGACGCCGGTGGCGACGACGACCTCGTCGTAGCCCGCCAAGTCGTCTGCGGCGACGGGGGTGTTGAGGCGTACGTCCACGCCGTGCGCGTCGAGCTGGTGGCGGAAGTAGCGCAGCGTCTCGTCGAACTCCTGCTTGCCGGGGACCTTGCGGGCCACGTTGAGCTGGCCGCCGATCTCGCCCGCCGCGTCGAACAGCGTGACGTCATGGCCGCGTTCGGCCGCCGACACCGCGCAGGCGAGACCGGCGGGACCGGCGCCGACGACCGCGACGCGCTTGCGCAGCCGGGTCGGGGAGAGCACGAGTTCGGTCTCGTGGCAGGCGCGCGGGTTGACGAGGCAGGAGGTGATCCGGCCGCTGAACGTGTGGTCGAGGCAGGCCTGGTTGCAGCCGATGCAGGTGTTGATGGCCTCCGGCGTGCCGGCCGCGGCCTTGTTCACGAAGTCCGGGTCGGCGAGCATCGGGCGGGCCATGGAGACCATGTCGGCGCGGCCTTCGGCGAGCAACTGCTCGGCGAGTTCCGGGGTGTTGATGCGGTTGGTGGTGACGAGCGGGACGTTCACCGCGCCCATGAGCCGCTTCGTCACCCAGGTGTAGGCGCCGCGCGGCACCGAGGTCGCGATGGTGGGGATGCGGGCCTCGTGCCAGCCGATGCCGGTGTTGATGATCGTCGCGCCGGCCTCCTCGACGGCCCGGGCGAGGGTGACGACCTCGTCGAGGGTGGAGCCGCCGGGCACCAGGTCCAGCATGGACAGCCGGTAGACGACGATGAAGTCCTCGCCGACCGCCTCGCGCACGCGGCGCACGATCTCGACGGGGAAGCGCATGCGGTTCTCGTACGAGCCGCCCCAGCGATCGGTGCGCCGGTTGGTCGGGGCGGCGATGAACTCGTTGATGAGGTAGCCCTCGGAGCCCATGATCTCGACGCCGTCGTAGCCGGCCTGCCGGGCGAGGCGGGCGGTGCGGGCGTAGTCGTCGATGGTGCGCTCGACCTCGGCGTCGGTGAGTTCGCGGGGCGGGAAGGGGCTGATGGGGGCCTGGAGGGGGCTCGGGGCCACCAGGTCCCGGTGGTAGGCGTAGCGGCCGAAGTGCAGGATCTGCATCGCGATCCGGCCGCCCTCGCGGTGCACCGCCTCGGTGATCGTGCGGTGCTGCTCCGCCTCCTCCTCGGTGGTGAGCTTGGCGCCGAGCTCGTACGGGCGCCCCTCCTCGTTGGGGGCGATGCCGCCGGTGACGATCAGGCCCACTCCCCCGCGGGCCCGGGCGGCGTAGAACTCGGCCATGCGCTCGAAGCCGCGCTCGGCCTCCTCGAGGCCCACGTGCATCGAGCCCATCAGGACGCGGTTGGGCAGCGTGGTGAAGCCCAGGTCGAGCGGGCTCAGCAGATGGGGGTAACGGGTCATGGCGGCCTCCGTGCGCGGCGGTGTTCGCCTCCAGTTCTAGAGGACCGCGCACGGGTTATGCAACTAGTTGCAAAACATCTTCAGGGGTGATGTGCGGCACTCACCTGCTCTCCAGGAGGACGTGCAGTTCGCGTTCCTGGTCCCCGGAGGCCGAGGTGAGATCGCGTACCGTGAACATCGAGTCGAGCGTGGAGCGCAGCCGCTCGATCGCCCAGTAGCCACCCTGGGCATCGGCCTCGACGGAGGCGGAGAGCCGGGCGGGCGGCGGGCACTCGTGGGCCTCGGTGACCTCGAAGGTGCCCAGCCACACCATCGGGCGGGTCTCGTGGAGCTGTTGCGGCACCTCGTCGGGGCCCCGGTCGGACTCGAAGCAGGCGCAGAGGGTGTCGAAGACGATCCGCGCGTCCTCCTTGCTGCATCCGCTGATCTCGAGGGAGACGGGCTCCTCGTGCGGTCGTGCACGGTCCATCGTGATCGCTCCTCTCGTGCGGTGGCGCGGCACGCGGGTTCCCCGGGCACCACGCCACAACCCCAGAAAAGCACCACTTTCCGGGCGGGACCAGCGAGGCCCCGGGCCCTGGTGTCGGCGGCCCCGGTCCGGCCGCTTGAGGAGAACAGCGTCCGCCCACGTACTGGAGGAGCATGGAGAGGAACGTCCCGATCCGTGGGAGAAAGGGATTGAGCGTGGTGGAACAGGGGGAGTCGGCACGGGGGACAGCGTGCCGCGACGATGTGCGGAGGCGGTGCGGGGCATGAGTGCGGCAGCCGGATCGTCCGCGGCCGTGGGCGGAGCCCCGGCCCTGCCCAGTGGGCTGCTGGACGTACTGAACGTGGCCTCGGTGGTGCTCGACACCAAGGGGCGCATCGTGCTGTGGAGCCCGCAGGCCGAAGAGCTGTTCGGCTACACGGCGGACGAGGCGCTGGGGCAGTACGCGGCCCAGGTGATGATCCACGAACGCCATGTCGACCTGGTCGTCAAGCTGTTCGCCGACGTCATGGCGACCGGCCGGAGCTGGGCGGGGGCGTTCCCCGTCCGCCGCAAGGACGGCACCACCCGGATGGTGGAGTTCCGCAACATGCGGCTGGTCAACGACCAGGGCACCGTCTACGCCCTGGGACTCGCCGCGGACCAGTCGACGGTGCGCCGGCTGGAGCGGGACGTGGCGCTGTCCACACGCATGGTCGCGCAGTCCCCCATCGGCCTGGCCGTGGTCGACCCGGACCTGCGCTTCGTCTCGGTCAATCCGGCGCTGGCGCGGATGAACGGCCTGGCGCCCGAGGGCCATGTGGGCCGGCGGATCCGCGAGGTGCTGCCCTCGGTGGACGCGGACGCGCTGGAGTGGGCGGTGCGGGAGGTGCTGCGGACCGGGGAGCCGCTCGTCGACCGGTCCACGGTCGGGCGGACCCGGGCCGACCCGGACGAGGAGCTCGCGTGGTCGGTCTCGCTGTACCGGCTGGAGGACTCACGCGGCACGGTGCTGGGCGTGGCCGCCTCGGTCATCGACGTCACCGACCAGTACCGGGCGGGCCTGGAGGCGGAGGCGGCCCGGCGCAGGCTCGCCCTGATCGCCGACGCCTCGGCCCGGATCGGCACCACCCTGGATCTGGAGCGCACCGCCCGCGAACTGGCCGAGGTCGCGGTCCCGGAGCTGGCGGACATGGCCTCGGTGGACCTGCTCGACGACGTGGTGGCGGGCCGCCCCTACGGACTGCGCCCCACCGAGGCGGCCGCCATCCGCTCCCTGGCGGTCCGGGCCGTCGACGCGCCCGAGGCGCTGCGGGCCGCCGACCCGGCCGGAGAGGTGGTCCGCTACGCCCCCGACCAGCTGGTCACGGAGTGCGTCCGCTCCGGGCAGCCGGTCATGATCGCACGGGTCGGGGAGGCGGATCTGGCCCGGATCGCGCCCTCCGCCGAGGCGGCCGGGCTGCTGGCCCGGGCCGGCGTGCACTCCTGTCTGGCCGTCCCGCTCATCGCGCGCGGCGAGGTGCTCGGCGCGCTGGACCTCAAGCGGATCCACAACCCGCTGCCGTTCGGCCAGGACGATTTGCTGCTCGCCCGGGAACTGGCGGCCCGCGCGGCCGTGCAGATCGACAACGCCCGCTGGTACCAGAACGCCCGCACGACCGCGCTCACCCTCCAGCGCAGCCTGCTGCCCAGCCATCCGCCGGTCACCGGCGGCCTGGAGGTCGCCTCGCGCTACCAGCCGGCGGGCGCCACCACCGAGGTCGGCGGGGACTGGTTCGACGTCATCCCGCTCGAGGACGGGAAGACCGCGCTGGTCGTCGGCGACGTGATGGGCAGCGGCATCGACGCCGCCGCCACGATGGGCCGGCTGCGCACCGCGACGACCACCCTGGCCTCCCTGGACCTCGACCCGGCGGTGCTCCTGGAGCACCTCGACCGGATCACCCAGGGCCTGGACCACTCCATCGCCACCTGTGTGTACGCCGTCCACGACCCCCGGCTGGGCCGCTGCCGTATCGCCAACGCGGGCCATCTGCCGCCGGCCCGGGTGCGCCCGGGGGTGCCGCCGGAGCTGCTGGAGCTGCCCACGGGCGCGCCGCTGGGCGTGGGCGGGGTGGCCTTCTCGACGACCGACGTCGCGTTCACGCCCGGCGACCAGCTGGTGCTGTACACGGACGGGCTGGTGGAGACCCGGGTGCACTCCCTCGACGAGCGCCTGGACGCGCTGCTCGCGCTCCTGGGCGATCCGGGGCGTCCGCTGGAGGAGCTCTGCGACCATCTGCTGACCGAGCTGCACCACCCCGACAACCACGACGACGTGGCACTTCTCGTGGCGCGGGCCCGCGACTGAGGCCCGGCCGGACCGATTCACAGGGATTTATTACTGCTTCCTTATCGCGCTGATCCGACAATCACAGTGAGGAGTGCCAGCTGTCTCCAGCCGTGCCCGCCGGCCGGGCCGAGGAAGGTGAGCCGTGATGCAGGAGCATGAGCAGCCGGAAGAGGTCGAGGTGCTCGCGGGGCCGGGGGGCGAGGAGCGGGAGCCGGGATCCCTCGGCGCGCGCTGGCGGCGCCGGTCGGTGCGCGGGCGGGCGGTGATCGCGGCCACGACCGTCGCGGTGCTGGCCCTCGGCGGCACGGTCGCCTACGCGGCGACCTCGGGCGGCTCGTCCGACGGCTCGCCCTCGGCGTCCCCGTCGGCCTCGTCGCCGTCGCAGGGGCCCGGCGGCGGGCACGGGTGGCGCGGCGGGCCGTGGTTCGGGTTCGGCGGCGACGCGGCGCACGGCGAGGCGACCGTGAAGGACCAGGACACCGGCAAGTGGGTCGTACGGGTCTGGCAGCGCGGCACGGTCGAGAAGGTGGACGGCGACCGGGTCACGGTGAAGAGCGAGGACGGCACCTCGTGGACCTGGACGGTCGGTTCGGACGCCACCGTGCGCACCGACGGCGGTTCCGGCTCCGGGGCGTCCGCGCTGAAGAAGGGCGACACCGTGGTCGTCGTCGGCTCCCGCTCGGGCGACACATACACGGCGACCCGGGTCGTCTCCGGCGACTTCGCCGACTTCCGCGGCCGCGGCCCGGACAAGGACGGCCACCGCGGCGGCTTCCCGGGGCACGGCCCGTGGAACCGCGGGGACGAGGACTCCCCCGGCCCCACGGGCAGCGGCGCCGCTACCTGACCCTGGTGCCCACCACGACGTGGGCGTACCGCTCCTCGTCCTCTGCCGGACGGGCCGTCAGACCGGCGCGGGTGAAGGCCTCGACGGCGGCCGGGGCCTGCCGCTCACTGGTCTCGACGAGGAGGATCCCGCCGGGCGCCAGCCACTGGGGCGCCTCGGCGGCGACCCTGCGCAGCACGTCGAGGCCGTCGCCGCCGCCGTCGAGGGCGGTGCGCGGCTCGTGCTCGCGGGCCTCCGCGGGCAGCAGGGGCACCTCGTCGGTGGGGACGTACGGCACGTTGGCGGCCAGGATGTCGATCCGGCCCCGCAGTTCGCCGGGGAGCGCCTCGAACAGATCGCCCCGGTGGGCGTGTCCGCCGTGGGCGGCGACATTGGTACGGGCGCACCGCACCGCCACCGGGTCCATGTCGGCCGCGTGCAGCTCCGCCTCGCCGAGCGCCGCGGCGAGAGCGGCGCCGACCGCGCCCGAGCCACAGCACAGGTCCACGACCACGGAGGCGTGTGGGCGTTGCGCGAGGGCCTGTTCGACGAGGAACTCGGTGCGGCGCCGGGGTACGAAGACACCCGGTTCGACGGTGATCCGCAGACCGCGGAACTCGGCCCAGCCGACGACGAGTTCCAGCGGGTGACCGGCGACGCGGCGCGCCACCATGGCGTCGCGTTCGGCGGGGGTACGGGCGGTGGAGAGGATCAGCTCCGCCTCGTCCTCGGCGAAGACACAGCCGGCGGCGCGCAGCGCGGCGACGACGGCGTCACGGGAGGAGGACGGGGTGGACGGTGAGGAGACAGACATGGAAGGACGAGCACCTTTCGGGACAACGAACGGCGGTAATCGGTCTCACCTCCTCGCGTCGCACGGGCCGTGACGTCCACGGCCGGTCGATCACCCTAGCACCCCTCGATCGCCGAGTTGTACTATGCAACCAAGAACGTGAGGGAGCCCCCATGCAGGCAGCCGAGGCCGTGGAGACCATCCAGCGGGAGATGACGGTCTTCGCCCGGCGGGCCCGCGCCTCCGCCGGCCGGCTGCATCCCGAGCTGTCCCTGGTGTCGTACACCCTCCTCGGTCATCTCGAGGAGAGCGGCGGCTGCCGGGCCACGGACCTGGCCGCGCTCCACGCCCTGGACAAGTCGACGGTCAGCCGCCAGGTCGCCGCCCTGGAGCGGGCGGCCCTGATCGAGCGCCGCGTGGACCCCGAGGACCACCGCGTCCAGCTCCTCCATCTGACCGACGCCGGTCGCCGCATCCTCGCCCAGGTCACCGAGAGCCGCCGCGCGGCCTTCCGGGAGCGGCTCGCCGGGTGGCCGCAGGGGGACCTGGAGCGGTTCGCGGAGTATCTGGTCCGCTACAACACCTGGGGCACCCCGCCCGCCGGGTGACGGGCCGGGGCCGGATTGTCAGTGCCGTGCGGTTCACTTCTTCCTGTACGTCACTCTTGCACCGTATCCCGGGAGTTCGCCCATGTCCGACGCCCACCCGACCCCCGCCGAGACGTGGCGCGACACCCTCGCCCAGGCCCTCGGCGAGGTCGTCGGCCGTCCGCTCTCCTCGTTTCCCGACGTCCCCTACGGCGCCTACTACACGGGAAACTTCCTCGCCGAGAGCGAGTCGGACCGGGACCCCGCCTGGGTGGGGCGCGCGGCGCTGGCCGGTGAGGAGCCCGTGCGCCTGGACCATCTGCTGCTGACGCCGCCCGGCGACACCGACGAAACCGTCCTGGTCTTCGACGCGAGCCGGTCCCTGTTCACCGTGGACCCGGCCGTGTTCCCCGCCGGCCTCGCCGAGGAGTTGGCCGCGCTCACCCCGGTCCACGACGACGTGCTGTCCGGCGCCGAGTTGGGCCGGCTCGCCGACCGGCACCGCGTCGACCTCGCCTCCGCGGGCCTGCCCGGCAAGGCCTGGACGGTGTGGGAGGCCCGGATAGCCTCCGGCGACACCCTCCTCGACGCCCTGCGCGCCGCCACCGGACTCCACGCCGCGACCGGCCCCCACGAGGTGCCGGCCGGCCTCGGTGACGCCGCCGACGAGGTCGACGAGGAGGCGCACGAGCGGGTCGCCGCCGTCCGGGACGACGGTCTGCGCGACTACCTGGCCGCGTTCTGCGACCCGGAGTCGCACGACCTGGCCCTGTGTCTCTACGCCATGGAGGAAACCGAGGAGGAGGACGCGGAGGACGGCGGGGACGAGGGGGACGACGGGGACGAGGGGGACGACGGGGACTGGAAGGACACCGAGGGCACGATCGTCGTCCGCTGGGAGGGGGCGGTCGACCAGTACGAGGTCACCGTCCGCCCGGCTGACGGCTGACCGGCGGCGGCTTCGGCCGGGCGTAGGCCGAGCCGACCGCCTTACCGACCGAGCACAGCGCCGCCCGGCCCCCTCCCCCGACCGCCCCCGCTCCGCTACGGCACCAGCGCCCCCGGCCGCTCCGGGACCCGTGCCGCCAGGAACGCGGTTCTGCGACGCAGGCGGAAGCCCAGGGACTCGTAGAGGCGGATGGCGTTGGTGTTGCCCGCGCCGGTGTGCAGGAAGGGGGTCTCGCCGCGGGCGCGGATGCCGTGGGCGACGGCGAGGATCAGCCGGGTGGCGAGGCCCTCGCCGCGGTGGGCCGGGTCGGTGCAGACCGCGCTGATCTCGGTCCAGCCCGGCGGGTGCAGCCGCTCGCCGGCCATGGCGATCAGGGCGCCCTCGCGGCGGATGCCGAGATAGGCGCCGAGCTCGACGGTGCGCCGCTCGAACGGTCCGGGCTGGGTGCGGGCGACCAGGTCGAGCATCTCGGGGACGTCGGCGGGACCGAGGCGGACGGCCTCCGGCTCCGGGGCCGCCGCGAGGCCGTCGTCCACGAGCTGCACGCCCTCCATCCGGAAGGTGATCTCCCAGCCCTCGGGGAGCTCGCCCCGGAAGCCGAGCAGCGGCACCTCCGCGCCGGGTCCGGCGAGGGCCGCGAGATCCGCCCAGTCGTCGGCGTCCGGTTCCTCGGGCAGGGCCAGCCAGGGCGAGACGTCGACCGGGTAGCGCAGGACCCGGCCCCGGCGCTCGGCGAAGTGCGCGTGCGGTCCGGTGAGGGCGGCGAGCGCGGGGTTGTCCAGGATGTGCGCGCTCATCCGGCGACCTCGATCACTATCTTGCCCTGCGCGTGCCCGCTCTCGACCTCGCGCAACGCCTCACCGGCCCGCTCCAGCGGGAAGGTCCGGGTGATGTGCGGGTCCAGGTCGCCGTCGACGACCAGGTCCGCTACGGCCCGCAGGACGTCCGCGTCGCGGGCCCGGCGCACCCGGGCGCCGCCCAGCGCCTCGACCTCCTCGGCCGGCGCACCGGCGGTGATCAGTTTCGCGGGGTCCTTCACCAGGGTGGCCGCGGTGTGCAGCACCTCGCCGCCGACGAGGTCGTAGGCCCCGTCGACCCCGTCCGGGGCGGCGGCCCGGACGCGCTCGTCCCAGCCGGCGCCGGAGGGGACGTGGACCACGCCGAGCGATTCCAGGAGGGCCTTCTTGCCCTCGCCCGCGACACCGACGACCCGCACCCCGAGGGCGCGGGCGATCTGCACCGCCGCCACGCCCACGCCGCCGCCCGCGCCGGTGACCAGGAGCGTCGCCCCGGCGGGCAGGCCGAGCTGGTGGACGCCGTCGTAGGCGGTCGCGGCGGCCACGGGGAGGGTGGCCGCCGCGGCGAAGGACAGGCCGGCCGGGCGGTGCGCGGTGATGCCGGCCGCGAGCAGCGCGTACTCGGCGTAGCCGCCCGCGACGGCGGTGCCGAACACCTCGTCGCCGGGCGCGAACCCGGTGACGCCCTCGCCGGTCTCCTCGACCACGCCGGCCACCTCGCTGCCCAGCACGGAGGGGAACACCCGCTCGGTGCTGTCACCCGGGCGCCGGTAGCCCTGGCGGAGCTTCCAGTCGACGGGGTTCACCCCGGCGGCGCGCACCGCCACGAGCACCTCCCCGGGGCCGGGGCTCGGCCGGTCCACGTCCACGAACGCCTCGGTCTCCGGTCCGCCGTACCGCGTGAAGACGTACGCCTTGGGCATCTTCTTCCTCACTCTCCTCGCGCTGTGTCCGGAGCACCGGCCCCGGCACCGATCGCCAAGGAGCGGCGCCCGGCGACTATTCCCGGGGCCGCGCAGAGTTCATACGGCCGCAATGATGGGTGCGCTGACCTGGGGCGGAGCACCCGCGACGGCAGCGTACGGTTGACGCATGAACGTCACCCGAGGCTTCACCGGGCGTGCCCGTGTCGACAACCCCGGTCTTCCGCCGGGCCAGTACGACGCGGGCGACGACTGGCCCGTGCTCTCCGCCGAGGTCACCCCCGACCTCTCCCCCGCAGACTGGACCTTCCGGATCGACGGGCTGGTCGGGGAGCCCCGGACCTGGGACTGGGACGAGGCGCACGCGCTGCCGGAGTCGGCGTACGAGGGTGACATCCACTGTGTGACCAGCTGGTCGAAGTTCGGGGTGCGGTTCGGGGGCGTGTCCCTGGACGCCTTCCTCGACGTGGTGGGCGCGCACGCGTCGGCCACGCACGCCGTGGCCTACGCGCACACCGGGTACACCACGAACCTGCCGCTGGCCGACCTCACCGACGGGCGGGCCTGGATCGCCTGGGAGTACGACGGCAAGCCGCTCGCCGCGGAGCACGGGGGGCCGGCCCGGCTGCTGGTGCCGCATCTGTACTTCTGGAAGAGCGCCAAGTGGATCGCGGGCCTCAGGCTGCTCGACCACGACGAGCCGGGGTTCTGGGAGCAGAACGGCTATCACGAGCGGGGCAACCCCTGGGAGGAGCAGAGGTACTCCGGTGACTGAGACCATCCCCTCGCCCCCCTTCGTTCCGCCGACCCGGTTCGCGGTGCCCGGCCGCATCGCGGTGAGCAACCGGGCCGCCGCCGTCTGGCAGACGGCCACGCTCACCGAGATCCGCCGCGAGACCCCGTACGCGGCGACCTACCGGTTCGCGGTACCGGCCTGGGCGGGGCATCTGCCCGGCCAGCACCTGATGCTGCGGCTGACCGCCGGCGACGGCTACACCGCCCAGCGGCACTACTCCCTCGCCTCCCCGCCCGACGACGAGGGGCACGTCGAACTGACCCTGGACCATGTCGAGGGCGGCGAGGTCTCCGGCTGGTTCCACGCACGGGCGCGGCCGGGCGACCGGGTCGAGGTGCGCGGTCCGCTCAGCGGCTTCTTCGCCTGGCCCGGCGACCGGCCCGCGCTGCTGATCGGCGCGGGCTCCGGGGTCGTACCGCTGATGTCGATGGTCCGGCACCACCGGGCGCGCGCCCTGGACGTGCCGCTGCGGCTGCTGGTGTCCGCGCGCGGCCCGGAGGAGCTGATCTACGCGCACGAGTACGGCGCGGAGACCACGCCCGTCTTCACCCGGCGGGCGCCGGGGGGCGCGCCCGTGGGCCGGCTGGGCGCCGCGCATCTGCGGCCGGTGTTCGAGGAGCTTCCGGCCGGTGGCTGGGAGGCGTACGTGTGCGGGTCCAACGCCTTCGCCGAGCACGCCTCGCGGCTGCTGGTGGCCGCCGGGCAGCCGGTGGAGCGCATCCGGATCGAACGGTTCGGCTGAGCGGTCCACCGCCACGGGGGCACCGCGCATCCGGCTCCGGGTCGCGGATGCACTCCAATGGGGGTACCACTTTCATGTGGGCACTCGCGTGACGGCGAGGAGGTCGACATGCGAAGCCGGATGCGTGGCTGGCGGTGGCGGAAGAACCCGCTGCGGCGCCGGTCGGACGTGGTGGAGGCGTGGACGACGCTGGCCGTCGCCCTGCTGCTGCTGGTCGCCGTGCCGCTGGCCGGGGCGGTGGCCGGACTGTGGGCCCACGACAGGGCGCAGACCGTCGCGGTCCAGCAGCGGGCCGAGCGGCACCGGGTGCGGGCGGAGGTCGTCGGGCGGGTGCCCGACCATCTGCCCTCGGCGGACGGGGTGCGGGAGCGGACATACCGGGTGACCGTGCGCTGGACGCCGCCCGGCGAGCGCACCCGCACGACCGAGGCCCGGGTGCCCGAGGGCACGCACAAGGGGGACCTGGTGGACGTGTGGTTCGACGCGCGGGGCCATGCCGTCGCGCCGCCGTCGACCGGTACGGCGGTCTGGCAGCACACGCTCACCATGGGCGCCTGCGCGGCGGGCGGGACCGCCGCCCTGGTGCTGCTCGGGCACACCGTGACCCGCCGGGTGGCGATGCGGCACCGGCTCGACGAGTGGGACCGGGAGTGGGCGCGCACGGAACCGGAGTGGACACGCCGCCGGCCCGCCTGAGGCCGCCGAGGGGGTCTGGCGAGGCCTCCGGACGGGTACGTACGGTGTGATCATTCGTATGGTCTCTTAACAAATGGCCTCTCAAGGCCTCTTGACAAAAAGGCGGTCCTTCATGGCCCTGTTCGACCTGTCCGTCGAGGAACTCCACGAATACCGCAGCGAGTCCGCCGAGCCGCAGGACTTCGACGCCTTCTGGTCCAAGACGCTGCAGGAGGCCCGCGAGCACGACCTCGACGCCCGCTTCGAGCGGGTCGAGACGGGCCTGGCCACGGTCGACGTCCACGACGTGACGTTCGCGGGGTACGGCGGGCACCCGGTGAAGGGTTGGCTGAAGGTGCCGGCCGGCGCCGAGGGGCCGCTGCCGCTGGTCGTGGAGTTCATCGGCTACGGCGGCGGGCGGGGTCTGCCGCACGAGAACCTGCTGTGGGCGTCGACCGGCCGCGCCCACTTCGTGATGGACACCCGGGGCCAGGGCAGCGCCTGGGGCGGCGGCGGTGGCACCGCCGACCCGGTGGGCGGCGCGCCCTCGTACCCCGGTTTCATGACCCGGGGCATCGACGCGCCGGAGCACTACTACTACCGCCGGGTGTACACGGACGCGGTGCGCGCGGTGGAGGCGGCCCGCTCGCACCCGCTGACCGACGCGAGCCGGACCGTGGCACTGGGCTCGAGCCAGGGCGGCGGGATCACGATCGCGGTCGGCGGTCTCGTACCGGACCTGGTGGCGGTCGCGCCGGACGTGCCGTTCCTGTGCGACTTCCCGCGCGCGGCGACACTGACGGACCGTCACCCGTACCGGGAGATCGGCCTGTTCCTCAAGACGCACCGGGGGCGCAGCCAGGACGCGCTGCGCACCCTGTCCTACTTCGACGGCGTCCACTTCGCCGCCCGCGGCACCGCGCCCGCCCTGTTCTCGGCGGCGCTGGAGGACCAGACCTGCCCGCCGTCGACCGTGTTCGCCGCGTTCAACGCGTGGGCCCAGGAGGACAAGGCGATCGAGGTGTACGACTTCAACGACCACGAGGGCGGCGGCCCCTACCAGGAGGCGGCCAAGGTGCGGTGGCTGCGCTCGTACGCCTGAGGCCCCGGCACAGGCCTTCCCTCCAGTCCGACCAGTCGGTATGTTCAGGGAGCCCGGGCCGCGCTGTGGCGGTCCGGGGTTCCGGCGTACCACGGAGGGGCCATGTCCGAACACGTGCCACAGGTTCACGGCCATTGCGACGCGCGTTTCGCGGCGGTGCGCACGGCGTTCGAGGAGAACTTCCGCGACCGGGGCGAGCTGGGCGCCGCGGTGGCCGTCACGGTCGACGGGGAGCCGGTGGTGGACCTGTGGGGCGGCTGGGCCGACCCGGCGCGCACGCGCGCGTGGGAGCGGGACACGCTGGTCAACGTCTGGTCGACGACCAAGGGCCCCACCGCGCTGTGCGCACACATCCTGGCCGACCGGGGGCTGCTCGACCTGGACGCGCCGGTCGCCGCGTACTGGCCCGAGTTCGCGGCGGCGGGCAAGGAGAACGTGCTCGTACGGCATCTGCTCTCGCACCGCGCGGGGCTGTCCGGGCTGCGCGAGCCGCACACGCTGGAGCAGTTCTACGACTGGGAGACGACCACCGCCCGCCTCGCGGCGATGGAACCCTGGTGGGAGCCGGGCACCCGGTCCGGCTATCACGCGTTCACGTACGGCTTCCTGGTCGGGGAGGTCGTAGGGCGGGTGTCGGGGCTGCTGCCGGGGGCGTTCCTGGAGCGGGAGGTGACGGGGCCGCTCGGGATCGACTTCACCGTGGGGCTGCCGGAGAAGGAGGCCGGGCGGGTCGCCGAGCTGGTGCCTCCCCAGGCCGCGCCGGCCAGTGAACAGGCCGCGGTCTTCGCCCAGTTGGCGCCCGCGGCGATCGCCGCCCTGGCCAATCCGATGGTCGGCGCCGCGGAGGCCAACTCGCCCGCGTGGCGGGCCGCGGAGATCCCGGCGGCGAACGGTCACGGCACGGCCCGCGCGGTCGCCGCGCTGTACGCCGTCGTGGCCGGGCGCGGCTCCTACGCCGGTCGCCGGGTGCTCTCCCCCGAGGCGGCCGAGCGGGTGCGCGAGGGGCAGGGGGCCTGCCAGGACCTGGTGCTGGGCGTCGGCCTCGGGCACGACACGGAGATCGCGCTGGGGCTGTGGCTCAGCGGCGCGGACGGCTCCTACGGGCCCAATCCGCGCGCCGTCGGCCATGACGGCTTCGGCGGCTCCTGCGGTCTCGCCGATCCGGAGGCCGGGGTGTCGCTCGGTTACGTCATGAACCGCATGGGCCCGAGGATCGCGGACGACCCGCGCAAGATGGCCCTGGTCGACGCCCTGTACAGCGCCTTGTGACGGCCCCCGGCCCGGATTCAGTCCACCCGCCGGGCCTCGACCATACGGACCCGTGGACTTCCGTCGCCGCGCATGCCGAACTCGGGCAGCGTACGGAGGTCCACGCGGAACCCGGCGCGCTCCAGTTCCCTTCGCACCTCGCCGAGCCGGAAGGCGCGGTAGTACATCACGAACGGCGGCCGCCACACGGCGTTGCGCACCCGCATCACGGCGTCGAAGCCGAGCAGCATCCAGAACGCGGGGTCCGCGGGGCGGGGCGGGGCGAGCGCGGGGAACGCGAAGCAGCCTCCCGGTCGCAGCACCCTGTGCACCTGGGCGAACAGACCGGGCAGTTCGCGGGGCAGGAAGTGTCCGAACGCGCCGAAGCTGACGACGAGGTCGAAGGCGGCCGTGAAGGGCAGGGCGCGGACGTCCGCGCGCACCCAGGAGACCCGCGGCCCGGCCTGCGGTGTACGGGCGCGGGCCTCGGCGAGCATGCCCGCGCTGAAGTCGACACCGGTGGCGCTGCGCCCGCAGACCGTGGCGAGGACGTCCATCCCCGCGCCCGTGCCGCAGCACAGGTCGAGGCCGTCGTCGTAGGGGCCGGACGCCTTGAGGGCGGCGGTCACGGCGGACAGCACCGAGTCCGGGGTGCGGAAGGGGGTGTGGTCGAACTTGGGCGCGAGGAGGTCGTAGCCGTGCTCGACGGACGACAGGGCCTGGACGGCGAGTTCGCGCAGGCTGGGGCCTTCGGGACTGAACATCGTCCTCAGCCTACGGCGGCCCGGCGCCCGATGAGCACGGTCGCGCGCTCGCACCAGCGGATGTTCTCCTCCTCGAAACCGATCCCGGCCATCAGGGTGAGGTACGGCCCGATCCGGTCGGTCCCCGCCAGGTACTCGTCCTCGGTGCGTCCGGCGAGCAGCCGCTCCCGGACGCGCCGGTAGCGGGCCAGTTTGGCCCGGGCCCAGCCGAGGCGCTCCTCGATCAGCGCGAGACCCGCCCCGGGGTCGACGCCGTCCACCGCCTGGATCTTGATGAGGAGTTCGTCGCGGATCGCGGTGGGTCTGCGGGGCGCGGTGGCGGCGAAGGCGTCCAGATCCGTCCGGCCGGCCTCGGTGAGGGTGAACATCCGCTTGTTGGGGCGGCGCTCCTGCTGTACCACCCGCGCCTCGATCAGGCCGTCCTGCGCGAGCCGCTCCAGCTCCCGGTAGAGCTGCTGGGGGGTCGAGGACCAGAAGTTCGCGAAGGAGACGTCGAACAGCTTGGCCAGCTCGTAGCCCGAGGCCTCGCCTTCCAGGAGGGACGCCAGGACGGCGTACTTGAGGGACATCTGGACACGGTAGCAGCAGGTGATTATTCTCCTCCACACCTACTCAATAAATTGACTACCTGGATGAGGCGATCCGATGCGTGCGTTCCGCGAGGCGGTCGAGGCCGGCGATCTCGGGGCCGTCGAGGCGCTGCTGGCCGAGGACGTGGTGTTCACCAGCCCGGTCGTCTTCAAGCCGTACCCGGGCAGGGCGATCACCGCGGCGATCCTGCGCGCGGTGTCCCAGGTCTTCGAGGACTTCCGGTACGAGCGTGAGCTCGCCGGGGGCGAGGGGCGCGACCATGCGCTGGTGTTCACGGCCCGGGTGGGCGACAAACAGCTCACCGGCTGCGACTTCATCCATCTGGACGAGGACGGGCTGATCGACGAACTGACCGTCATGGTCCGGCCGTTGTCCGGTGCGCAGGCACTCGCGGCGGCGATGGGGGCGCGGTTCGACGACATCGTGAAGGAGGCGGAGGCCCGGTCGGCCTCCGCCTCCTGACGGGTCGGGCTCCGCGGGTCAGGCGACCGTGAGGGTGAGCGCGCCGGTGTAGGTGCCGCCCGGGGTGATCGCGGTGACCGTGCCGTCCACGGTCAGGGTCACCGCCTTGCCGCGCGGCGCCTTCACCGCCGCGTCGGCGGCGAGGGTGAGGGAGGTCAGGTACGAGGTGCCCGTGACCGTCCAGGTGGAGCCTCCGGCCAGGGTGACGATCGCGCCGTTGTTGACCGCGGCCTGGACGGTGTTGGTGACGATGCCGAGCTCGTAGAAGGTGGACGCGTCGATGGACGACACCCGGTGCTTGGTCCTCGTCGCCGAGATCACGCCTTCGAGGGTGGTGCCGTCGAAGGTGAGGACCATGTTCCTGCCCTTGCGCATGCCGTTGTAGAAGTCGCCCTTCAGCTTGATGTCCGTGAAGGTGGCGGCCCCGTCGGTGGAGTGCACGGCGGTGACGTCGAAGGAGGAGTCCTTCGTCGGATCGGTGGTCGGCTCGGTGTAGACGCCGACGTTCATCATCCTGCCGTTGACGTTGACCGGGCCCGGGTCGTCCAGTTCGATCATCTGCAGGATGATCCCGTCGGCCGGGTTGAGGCGGGCACCCTGGGAACCGTCGACCGTGATGGCGGTCTGCTGGCCCTTGTTGAGGAAGGTGGCGCGCTCGGAGTTGATGACCGTGCCGCCGTCGAGGGTGAGGGTTCCGGCGCCGAAGAACATGTAGCCGAAGTGGCCCGAGTTCACGACCGTGTTGCGCACCGGCAGGGCCTTCAGCTCGGCCGCGGACAGTCCGAGTGCGAGCTCGGTGTTGAGCGCGGCGACGGCGTCGCGGGTGCTGTCGCCGTAGTGCACGACGGCCGCGGGGCCCGCGATGATGGTGGCGTAGCTGCCGACGTCGAAGCGGGAGCCGAGGACGCGGACGGTGGCGTCGCCGATCGCGTAGGTGCCGTAGCCGTACGCCCCGGTGTTGCCGACATGGCTGTTGATCGCCGTCAGCTTCAGCCCGCTGCCGCCCTCCACCGACAGGGCGCCCCAGGTCTCCGAGAAGACCGTGGAGTCGAGGTAGGTGGCCCTGCTGTTCTTCCCGATGAGGTTGGTGGCGCGGACGTTGCCGTCCAGGCCCAGCATCCACGGCACGGACTGCATGTACGGGGTCTCGACGGTGGCCTGGTAGTCGGCGGGCAGGGTGCCGTTGCGGGTGCGCAGGGAGGAGTTCTTGACGACGACGTTGGCGCCGTCGTTGGAGATGACGGCGGTGCGCACCACACCCTCGGTGCTGATGCGGGCGCCCTCGACGACGAGGGTGGTGGCGGAGCCGTCGCCGACGACGGCCGCGCCGTACCCGGCGAAGTCGCACCGGCCGTTGCCCGTCAGGGAGATGGTGGGCCGCTGGAGGGTGTACGTGCCGTCCTGCACGAAGACCCCGTCGAAGCACTCGCCCGTCGAGGTGATCGACACATTGCGGGCGAGGGTGTCGGTGAGCTTCCCGCCGAGTACGGCCGCCAGCACCGACTTCTCCTTCACGACACCGTCGGCGTCGACGTACAGCGCCTGCCGGAAGGGGAAGGTGAGGGTCTCGTACGTGACGTCGTTCGCGACCGCCACGGTCAGCACGACGTCACCCCGGTAGGTGCCGGGCTCGACGACGGTGGCGGTGCCGCCGGTGGCGGTCAGCTGCTGGCCCGTCTCGACGCCGTCGACGGTCAGGGTGAGGCCGTATCCCTCGGGGGCGGTGAGCGTGCCGCCCTCGGCCAGGGTCAGCCGGTTCAGCCGGGTGGTCGCGGCGACCTCGTACGTCTCGCCGGAGCCCACCGTCAGCTGCCGCCCCGACGTCACCGGCGCGGCCTGCACGGCGCCGACGGGAACCAGCAGGGCTCCGGCCGTGGCGGTGCCGGCGATCAGGAGGGAGCGTCGGGTCATCAGCGTCATGACTTGCCTTTCCACGGATTCGAGTACACCGTCACGCGATGTGACGAACCGGCCGCCGGACAGGGGGCGGCAACGGTTCCGCGTGGGGCACCTGGGGTGCGTAGGAGGGAGTGAATCAGCCCTGGAAATAGGCGAATAGGCCTGGCGCACACACATTCCGGAACCCGATGCCTCGGATCGGGCGGATGGGTTGACAGGGATCACACAGCGTGGCGAAAGCACGAAAGGGGCGGTGCGACACCGCCCCCTTCAGCCGCTCGTCCTGTTCACGCCGGTGCGATCATCCCCGCCGACAGGTCGATGTCCGCGCCGCACAGCCCCGGCATCGCCAGCATGGCCACCAGAGCCCGGGCGACCTCGTCCTCCTCGACCAGCCGGCCGAGGGCGGCGCGGGAGGCGAAGTCGTGTTCGGCCTCCTCGACCGTGCAGCCGGTGAGCTCGGCGGTGAGGCGGAAGTTGCGGTCCATGCGCGGGCCCCGCACCGGTCCCGGGGAGAGGGAGTTGACGGCGACGCCCCGGGGGCCGACCTCGCCCGCGAGGGTGCGGGTCAGGCCGAGCAGGGCCATCTTCGAGGCCGTGTACGGGGTGCGGTTGAGCAGGGGACGTTTGCCGCTGACGGAGGCCACGTTGACGACGTCGCCGCGGCCGGCCGCCAGCATGGGCGGGAGGAAGGCCCGGCACATCAGATACACCCCGCGGACGTTGGCGGCGAACACGTCGTCCCACTCGTCGGGTTCGATGTCCGTCAACGGCTTCACCGGGCCCGCGACTCCGGCGTTGTTCACGAGCAACGACACGTCCTCGTCGGCGAGTTCGACCGCGAGCGCACGCACCGCGCCCGGGTCGGAGACGTCACAGACCGCCGTACGGGCGGTGCCGCCCTCCTTCTCCACCCGGGCCGCCGCCTCCGCGAGCGCCGGCACGCCCCGGCCGACGAGGATCAGCCGGGCCCCGGCCGCCGCCAGGGCCAGCGCGAAGGCCCGCCCCAGCGGACCCCCGCCCCCCGTGACCAGCGCCGTACGGCCGTCGAGGCTCATGCGGTGTTCCACGGCAGTTCGTCGCCGGCGGCCCTCGCGGCCCGTACGTCACCGGAGCGGGCGTGCCCCTCGAACAGCTCCACCCGGGCGGCCCGGCCGCACAGCCGGCCCAGGAGCGCCTGGGACCCGGTGTCGGTGACCTCCTGGTAGGTGACCGTCTTGAGGTACTTGCCCACCCACAGGCCGCCGGTGTAGCGGGCTGCGCCCCGGGTCGGCAGGACGTGGTTGGTGCCGATGACCTTGTCGCCGAAGGAGACGCAGGTGCCCTCGCCGAGGAACAGGGCGCCGTACTGGGTCATCCGTTCCAGGGCCAGGCGCGGCTCCCGGGTGAGGACCTCCACGTGCTCGAAGGCGAACTCGTCGGCGAGTGCGTACAGTTCGTCGATCGTGTCGACGACGTGCACCTGTCCGTGGTCGCGCCAGGCGGGTTCCGCGAAGTCCCGGGTCGGCATGCCGGGCAGCAGGCGTTCGACCTCGGCGATCGTCCTCTCGGCGATCTCCCGGGAGGTGGTGATCAGGACGGCGGGCGAGTCGGGGCCGTGCTCGGCCTGGGAGAGCAGGTCGACCGCGCAGACGAAGGGGTCCGCCGCGTCGTCGGCGAGGACGAGGATCTCGGTGGGGCCGGCGAACAGGTCGATGCCGATCTCGCCGAACAGTTGGCGCTTGGCCTCGGCGACGTAGGCGTTGCCTGGTCCGGCGATCAGGTTCACCGGGCTCATGGTGTCGGTGCCGACGGCCATCGCGGCCACCGCCTGGACCCCGCCCAGCAGCCAGATCTCGTCGGCGCCCGCGAGATGCATGGCGGCGACGGTCGCGGCCGGGATCTCCCCGCGGATGGGCGGGGTGCAGGCGACGACCCGCGGCACACCGGCGACCTTGGCGGTGACGATGGTCATGTGGGCGGAGGCGGTGAGCGGGTAGCGGCCGCCGGGGATGTAGGCGCCGGTGGCCTGCACGGGGATGTGCTTCTGGCCGAGCCGTACGCCCGGCAGCGTCTCGACCTCGAACGCGCCCAGGGAGTCGAGCTGATGGCGGGCGAAGGCGCGGACCTGGTCCTGGACGAAGCGGATGTCGTCGATGACCTGCTGCGGCACCGACGCGACGATCTTCTCGACCTCCTCCTCGCTCAGCCGGAAGGAGTCCGGGCTCCAGTCGTCGAACTTCTCGGAGTACTCGCGGACGGCTTCGTCGCCCCGTGCGCGGATGTCGGCGATGACGCCGGCGACGGTCGCCCGCACCTGCTCCAGCGAGGCGGTGACCTCGGCCTTGGGCACGGCGTTCTTCAGGATCTCTGCCACAACTGCGGCCTTTCTCGAGCTCGATGCGGGTGTCGGGTCAGACGGGCGGCGCTTCGAAGAGCACATCGGGGTCGTTGAACTGCTCCTTGGCGACCGACTCGCTCATCGGGTCGGCGGTCCCCCACTGGTCCTGGGTGATCGGGTCGTCCACGTCGTGGCGGCCGGGGTGCCACAGGTCCTCTTCGAGGACGGCGAGTTCGGTGGTGTACTCCACGGTGTTGCCGTGCGGGTCGTGGAAGTACGAGAAGGTGTTGTCGCCCGCGAGATGGCGGCCGGGGCCCCACGTCAGCCGGGTTCCGGCGCGCAGCGCCCGCCCGGTGCCGCGCATGTACTCCTCGACGCCCCGCATCTCGAACGAGGCGTGGTGCAGGGAGACATGGGGGCCGCGCGCGACGGCGAAGGAGTGGTGCAGCGGGCTGCACCGCAGGAAGTACATGAGGTCGCCCATGTGCGTGGAGTACAGGGTGTCGGTGAGCCGGAAGCCGAGGTGCTCGACGTAGAAGTCCCTGAGCCCTTCCGGGTCCCGGGAGTTGATCACGCAGTGCGACAGGCGCACCGGGATCGCCTCGCGTTCCTCGATCCTGCGGTGGGCGCGGGTGGCGACATCGGCCGACACCTCCACCACCCGGCCGTCGGGGTCGAAGAACCGGAGGCCGTACCCGCCGCCCGGGGTGTCCAACGCCCGTGGCTCGTGGACGAGTTGTATTCCTGCGCGGCCCAGCCGCAGCGCCAGTTCGTCGACGGCCGCCGCCGAGACCGCGCCGAACGCCACCAGGTCCATGCGCTTGCGCTCGTCCGCACGGATCCGGACGACGTACTGCTCGGGGCTGCCCTCGGCGGCGAAGAAGGCGAGGCCGCTGTCGTTCGCGATCTCGGTCAGGCCCCAGGTGCCGCCGTAGAAGGCGCGCTGCTTCTCGAAGTCGGGGACGGCCAGGTCGACATGGCGCAGATGGCTGATGGGGGAGAAGGTCACTTGGCGCTCCTGACGTTGTTGCGCTGGTGGCCCAGGCCCGTGATCTCCGCCTCCAGCACGTCACCGGGCTTCAGGAAGACGCCCCAGTGGGCGCCGTTCCCGGCCGGGGAGCCGGTGAGCAGCAGATCGCCGGGGTGCAGGGTGGTGGTCGTGGAGACGTATGCGATCAGGCGTGGGATGTCGAAGATCATGTCCTTCGTGGACTCGTCCTGCCGGACGACACCGTTGTGGCGGAGGGTGATCCGCAGGTCGTCGGGGTCGCCGACGAAGGCGGCCGGGACGAGGTAGGGGCCGGTCGGCAGGAACGTGTCGGCGTTCTTGGCGGTGAACCAGTCGGTGCCGATGGCCTTCAGGTCGGGTCGGTAGAGGCGGTCGCGGGTGGTGAGGTCGTTGCAGATCGTGTAAGCAGCGACGTACGTCATCGCCTCCTCGGCCGGGATGTCCTTGCCCCGCTTCCCGATGACGAGGGCGAGTTCGAGCTCCCAGTCGTGCTGGGCGCCGAGCGCGGGCAGGACGACGTCGTCGTAGGGGCCGCACATCGCGCGCGGGGAGCCCAGGAAGACGTACGGGACGCCGCTGCGGATCCGTTCGTCCATCATCTGCTCGGCGTCCGCGCGGGCCTCCTCGGGGGTGGCGCCGTGCACGCTCTCCTTCTCGGCGGCGACCAGATCGACCACGTGCTTGCGGTAGTTGGCGCCGCTCTGGAGGATCTGGCCGGGCTCGATGGGGGCGAGGACCTTCAGATCGGCCAGGTCGTGCCAGGTGCCGTCGGTGCCGTCGGTCGCGCCGGCCAGCTCCTCCAGGCGGGGCAGCCAGGTGTCCCAGTCCTCGACCAGGGCGCGTACCGACGGCGCCCGGTCGGAGAGGTCACGGACCCGAGCGCCCGTGACCAGGCCGGGGAAGGCGGCTGCGCCGCCGCTGAAGGTGCCGAGCGCGAAGGGGCCGGCTGGGGAGGGGGAAGGTTCGGGCACGGGCGGCTCTCCTCGTACGGATGGGGGCTCGCCCTCGACGCTAGGCACCTCGGGCGGACGGCGGAAATGGCCATCCGCGATGGCTGCCATCGCCCGGGCTGCCGCCCCCTCGGCCGGGGCTCCATCGCCGTCCGGGATGGATGACGTCCCCCTTGCCGATGACTCGATCCGTTGACCCTGCACGTACCGCCGATCAGGCTCGGAGCCACCCCGAACCGAGGAGTACGCCGTGATCGTCGAGCATGCCGAGCTGACCGTCGAGGAAGGCCGGGAAGCGGAGTTCGAGGAGGTCTTCGGCAAGGCCCGCGAGGTGCTCGCCGGGGCGGACGGGTTCCGCTGGGCGGAGCTGCTGCGCTGCGCGGAGCGGCCCCGGACCTTTCTGCTGCTGGTCGGCTGGGAGTCGGTCGAGGCGCACACGGTCGGGTTCCGGGAGTCGGAGCGGTTCGGCCGCTGGCGGGCGCTGGTCGGGCCGTTCTTCGCCGCCCCGCCGGCCGTCGAGCACTACCACGAGCTGGGCCCGCGCTTCACCGGCTGACCCCCACTGTCGTCTTTCTACTTTCGCAAGGATCGCCCATGCCCGTTCAGAAGGTGCTCGTCGTCGGCGGCGGCATCACCGGAAGCGTGCTGTGTCTCGCTCTCGCCCAGCGCGGGGTCGAGGTGGAGCTCGTCGAGATCTCGCCCCAGTGGTACGGGGTGGGCCATGGCATCACCGTCCAGGGCAACGCCCTGAAGGCGCTGCGCAGCGTGGGCGTGCTGGACCGGGTGCTGGCCCGGGCGGTGCCCTTCGACATCATGCGGCTGCGCCGGGCCGACGGCTCTCTGATCACCGAACTCGCCACCCCGCACACCGGCGGCCCCGACCTGCCCTCCACGGCGGGCGCGCTCCGCTCGGACCTGCAGAACGCCCTGTGCGACGCGGTGCGCGCGCACGGGGTGACCGTCCGTCTCGGTCTGGGCGTCGAGCGTCTCGACCAGGCCGCCGGCCATGTCGACGTGACCTTCGGCGACGGCACCGCCGGCCGCTACGACCTGCTCGTGGGCGCCGACGGCATCAACTCGGCCACCCGTGCCCTCATCGGTCTGCCCCAGCGGCCCCGCCCGGTCGGCATGTCGATCTTCCGGGTGGTCGCCGACCGGCCCGCCGAGATGGACTGCGCCGAGGTCTACTACGGCGGCCCCCGCTTCAAGGCCGGCTACAGCCCGATCTCGCCCGAGCAGTGCTACGCCTATCTCCTCGACGAGAACCTGGACGCCTCCCTGATCGGCCCGCGCGCCCCGCTGGCCCTGCTGCGCGAGCGCGGCGCCGGCTACGGCGGCACCTGGGGCGGCATCCTCGCCGCGCTGCCCGAGGACACGGCGGTCGACTACCGCTGGATCGAGGCGGTGCTGGTGGACGAGCCCTGGTACCGGGGCCGGGCGGCGGTCGTCGGCGACGCGGCGCACGCCTGTCCGCCGCTGATCGCCCAGGGCGCCGCGATGTGCATGGAGGACGCGGTGCTGCTGGCCGAGCTGGTCACCGGGGAGGAGCCGCTGGAGAGGGCGCTGGAGCGGTTCATGGCCCGGCGGCTGCCGCGGGTGCGGATGGTGCTGGAGAACTCCCTGCAGCTGGCCGACTGGGAGATCCACCCGGGCACGCCCGGCGCGGACCCGGCGCGGATCATGTCGGAGACGCTGCACTCGCTGACGGCGGCCGCGTGAGCGCGTCCGAGGGCGGCCCGGTCGTCGACTTCCACGGCCATCTCGCCGTCCCCGCGGCCGCCGAACTCGTCGCGGGCACCCCCGGGTTCGCCGCCGAGCTGGCCGCCGAGCAGCGCGCCCACTCCCTCGCCTCCCTGACCGTCAACCGGGCTCAACTGGAGCGTCTGCAAGCGAAGTTGACGGATGTCTCGGCGCGGCTGGCCGACCTGGACGCGATGGGCGTGGACGGGCAGGTGGTGGGGCCGATGCCGATGCACCACTACTGGACCGCCCGGGCGACGGCCGTACGTCTCACGCGTACCGTCAACGAGGCCGTCGCCGCGCACTGCGCCGAGGAGCCCCGGCGGCTGTACGGGCTCGGCACGATCCCGCTCCAGCATCCGGACCTGGCGGTGGCGGCGCTGGAGCGGGCAGTCACCGAGCTCGGTCTGCACGGCGTCAGCGTCTCCACGACCGTGCGCGGGCGGGAGCTGGCCGACCCGGTGCACGACCCGGTGTGGGAGGCGGCCGAGGAGCTGGGGGCGGTGGTGTTCGTGCACCCCTGGGGGTGCACGCTGGGCGAGCGGCTCGCCACGCGCTACCTGGGCAACACGGTCGGGCAGCCGGTGGAGACGACGGTGGCCCTGTCGCATCTGATCTTCACCGGGGTCCTGGACCGTTTCCCCCGGCTGAAGCTGGTGGCGGCGCACGGGGGCGGCTACCTGCCGACGTACATCGGGCGCTCCGATCACGCCTGGCGGGTGCGGGAAGACGCGCGCGGCTGCGCCGAACCGCCGAGCGCCTATCTGCGGCGGATGTGGTTCGACTCGCTCGTCTACACCCCGCGCGCGTTGCGCCATCTGGTGGAGGAGGTGGGTGCGGACCGGGTCGTGCTCGGTACGGATCACCCGTTCGACATGGGCGTCGACGACCCGCTGGCCCGGCTGGACGCCGCCGGTCTGCCCCCGGCCGACCGGGCCGCCGTCGCGGGCGGCAACGCTCTGGACCTGCTGCTGAAAGGACGTACCCGATGACCGTCGGCCGTATCCTCGGTCCCATCGAGGAGGAGCTCGCCAAGGCCCGTGCCGCCTACCGCAACTGGGGCCGCTGGGGCGAGGACGACGTGCTGGGCACGCTCAACTTCATCGACGACGCGATCCGCGCCCACGCGGCCGGCCTGGTCCGGCGGGGGCGTTCCTTCTCCCTCGCGCTGGAGTTCAACGAGTCGGGCCCGCAGCGCGGGTTCCGGGGCCGGATCAACCCGGTGCACTACATGAAGGACACCGGATCGGACGCGGCGGCGGGCACCCAGGGCTTCCCGCACGGGTTCGGCGGCGCCGACGACCATGTGGTGATGCCGTTGCAGGCCTCCACGCAGTGGGACGGGCTCGGCCACATCTACGACAACAAGCAGGCGTGGAACGGGCGTCCGTGCACGATCGTGGGCGGGGACGGCGACTCGGTCACCGGCATCGAGCACATGCGGGACGCGTTCACCGGGCGGGGTGTCCTGCTCGACGTGGGCCGTGCGGTCGGCGACGAGCACGGTGAGCTCCCGGACGGCTTCCCCGTCAAGGAGGAGCATCTGCGGGCCACGATCGAGGCGCAGGGCGCGACCTCGACCGTACGGCGCGGTGACCTCGTCCTCCTGCGGACCGGACAGCTGGGCCGGGTGCGGCGGCGGGGCGAGTGGGGCACGTACGCGGCGGGCGACGCGCCCGGTCTCTCCTTCACCTCGCTGGGCTGGCTGCACCGCACCGAGCTGGCCGCCATCGCCTCAGACACCTGGGGCCTGGAGGTACGACCGTACGAGTTCGCCGAGCCGGCGATGTCCCCGCTGCACCAGATCGCGATCCCCAACATGGGTCTGCCGCTGGGCGAGATGTGGGACCTGGAGGCCCTCGCGGAGGACTGCGCGGCCGACGGTGTGTACGAGTTCCTGCTGGTCGCGGCGCCGCTTCCGGTGACCGGCGCGGTCGGTGCCCCCGTCAACCCGATCGCGGTCAAGTGAGGACGCGCATGAACAGGTTCTCCGGCACTCTGCATCTGCCCGGTGACGACGGCTTCGAGGAGGCGGTCCTCGGCCGGGTCTTCAACGCGCGCCGCCCGTCGGACCGTATGCCCGCCGCCGTCCTGACGGCCGCCTCCGAGGAGGACGTCGTCGAGGGGGTACGGCTGGCCCTGGAGCGCGGCTGGCAGGTCGCCGTCCGCTCCGGCGGGCACAGCTGGGCCGCCTGGTCGGTGCGCGCGGACGCGCTGCTGATCGACCTCGGCGGTTTCCGGGAGCTGGCCTACGACCCCGCCACGGAGATCGTGACCGCCACCCCCAGCGTCAAGGGCGGCGACGAACTCAACCCGTATCTCGGGGAGTTCGGGAGGTTCTTCAACGGCGGGCACTGTCCCTCCGTCGGCATCGGCGGCTTCCTGCTGCAGGGCGGGCAGGGCTGGAACGCGCGCGGCTGGGGCTGGGCGGCGGAGAACATCGTGGCGATCGACGTCGTCACCGCCGAGGGCGAGCTGGTCCGCGCGGACGAGACGCGCAACAGTGACCTGTTCTGGGCGGCGCGCGGCGCGGGACCCGGCTTCTTCGGTGTCGTCACCCGCTTCCATCTGCGTACCCGCCCGCTCCCCCGGCACCTCGCCCACACGGTCCACGCCTACCCGCTGGACCTGTTCGACGAGGTCATGAGCTGGCTGCACGGCATGCACCACACGGTGTCCGACCTGGTGGAGATCGTCGCCCTCACCCAGACCCCGCCGGGCTCGGACACGCCCGTGCTGCTGGTCACGGGGGTGTCGATGACGGACACCCCGGCTGAGGCGGCCGAGGCGCTGGCCCCGCTGCACGCCAACCCCTTCGCGGACCGTGCCCTGTTCCGGGTGGAGGCCGAACCCACCACGCTCGCCGCGCAGTTGGAGAACCAGCGGACCGCGAACCCCGAGGGCCACCGCTATCTCGTCGACAACGCCTGGCTGACCGGCGCGGCACAGGAGGTGGTCCCCGCGATCCGCAAGGCGTTCACCGAGCACCCCACCCCGGGCACCTTCACCATCTGGTTCTCCATGGCCCCGTTGCGCCGACTGCCGGACATGGCCTTCTCGTTGCAGTCCGAGATCTACTGCGCGACCTACGTCGTCCACGACGATCCGGCGCGCGACGGCGAGCTGCGCGCGTGGCTGGACGAGGCGATGGAGGCGATGCGGCCGGTGACCGCCGGGCAGTACCTCGGCGACTCCGACTTCACCGTGCGGCAGCTCAGGTTCATGGGGGACGCGCAGTGGCGGCGGCTCCAGGGGATCCGGGCCGCCCGCGACCCCAAGGGCGTGTTCGCCGGCTACCTCAGCGCCGGGACCGTCACCAACACCAACCACTGGGAGCAGTGAGGCATGCGTTTCGCGACATACGCGTACCAGGGCGTGGAGCGCGCCGGGGTGGTGCGGGACGGCGTCGTGCACCCGCTGCCGGAGGGCGTCACGGTCCTGCGGCTCCTGGAGGACGGTGTCCTGCACGCCGCCGGGGCCGAAGCTCTCGCCTCGGAGAGTGAGTTGACGGTGGATCAGGTGCGGTTGCTGCCGCCGCTCCAGCCTCCCTCCATCCGTGACTTCGTGGGCTTCGAGGCGCACATCGAGGGGGTGTCGAAGTCGCTGGACGGCCTGGAGCACGTACCCGAGGAGTGGTACCGGGCGCCCAACTTCTACTTCACCAACCCGCACGCCGGCCATGGCGCCCACGACGACGTACGGGTCCCGGCTGGCTGCTCGGTGCTGGACTTCGAGCTGGAGGTCGGGGCGGTTATCGGGCGCGCGGGGCGGGACCTCACCCCGGAGCGGGCCCGCGAGCACATCGTCGGGTACCTGGTCTTCAACGACTGGTCGGCCCGTGATCTGCAGAAGCCGGAGAAGAACCTCGGGCTGGGCTTCTCCAAGGGCAAGGACTTCGCGAACACGCTGGGCCCCTGTCTGGTGACCGCGGACGAGGTGGAGGACCGGCGCGACCCGGACGGTTTCCTGGACCTGGAGATGACCGTCACCCTCAACGGGGAGCTGATCGGCCGCGACACCCTGGCGAACGTGTCGTGGACCTTCGAGGAGATGGTGGCCTACGCCTCCCGGGACGCCTGGGTGCGGCCCGGGGACGTCCTCGGCTCCGGCACCTGCGGCTGGGGCGCGCTGGCGGAGCACTGGGGCCGGCTCGGGGAGCGCGTCCCCCCGCCGCTCACTGCCGGTGACGTGGTGGAGCTGACCGTGGAGCGGCTGGGCACCCTGCGCAACCGGGTGGTGCCGGGCCGTACGGACGTCTATCTGCCGCGGGCCCGCAAGCGGGGCCGCACTCCTCGCCCGTAACGTTCTTGACCTGCGGGTATCCGGGGATCCGATGGCTGCTATCGGATCCCTGTGAGTTACGTCCCGGAGTCTTCCTCGCCGCCGCCCGCGCTGGCTACTCTCCGATGCAACCCGAGCTTCAAGGACGCGGCGCGGCCGGAAGGGGACATACGTGGGTCTGGGAGCGATCGACCTCAATCTTCTGGTGGCGCTGGAAGCCCTCCTGGAGGAGAAGAACGTCACGCACGCGGGGGTACGGCTGTCCACCAGCCAGTCCGCGATGAGCGGCTCGCTGGCCCGGCTGCGCCGGCACTTCAACGACGAGCTGCTGGTCCGGGTCGGCCGGGAGTACGAGCTGACGCCGCTCGCGGAACGGCTGCTGCCGGTCGTCCAGGCCTCGCTGCACAAGGCCGAGGAGGCGCTCTCGCTGACCCGGCACTTCGATCCGGCGCGCAGCCGCCAGCGGTTCTCCGTCGTCATGTCCGACTATGTGATGACGGTGTTCGTGGAGCCGCTGCTGCGGGTCATCGCGACCGAGGCGCCGGGGGTGCGGATCGACTTCCATCCGATCGTCGACGGCCAGCTGGAGACGGAGACGCATCTGCGCTGTCACGATCTGATGATCGTGCCGCTCGGCTACCAGCTGCCGGGGGTCAGCGAGGCGGTGATGCACGACCGGTTCGTGTGTCTGGTCGACCCGGGTAATCCGCGGCTCGTGGACGGGCGGCTGAGCCTGCGCGATCTCGCGGAGATGCCGCATGCCGCGTGCGCCATCGGCAAGAGTCACACTCCGGCCGAGCGGCAGCTGGAGACCCTCGGCATCACACCGAAGGTGCAGGTCAGCACGCCGGGCTTCAGTGTGCTGCCGTTCCTGGTGAGCGGCACGGACCTGGTGGCCCTGGTGCCGGAGCGGCTGGCCCGGCGCTACGAGGCGTTCGCGCGCTGTGCCGTGGCGGAGCCGCCGTTCCCGGACGTCCCGCTGGTGGAGGCCATGTACTGGCACCACAACCGGCACGCCGACCCCGCGCACCGCTGGCTGCGGGAGACCGTGCGCAGGGTCGGGGCCTCGCTGGACGAGCCGGTGATCGCCGGGGTGGATGCCAGCCATGGGGAACACGCGTTTCCGGAGCTGTCCGCGGCTTCCTAGCGTGGAGGGGAGGGATCCCGTACCCACTCTGGAGGAGCCGTGAGCCGTACCCGTCTGGCGGGACGCACCGTCGTCGTCACCGGAGCCGCGCAGGGGCAGGGGGCCGCGGAGGTCGCGGCGGCCGCCCGGGAGGGCGCGAGGGTGATCGCCACCGATGTCCTGGACGAGGCCGGCGAGAAGCTCGCGGCCGCCCTGCGCGCCGACGGTCTGGACGTGTCGTACCGGCGTCTGGACGTGTCCTCGCCGGACGACTGGGCCGCGCTCGCGGGCGGGCTCGACGTCGTGCACGGTCTGGTGAACAACGCGGGCATCCCGGTGCGGGCCCGCCTGGGCGAGGTCGAACTCGCCGACTGGGAGCGGGCGTTCGCGGTGAACACCACCGGCGCGATGCTCGGCATCCAGGCCCTCACCCCGTTGATGCCGGCCGGTTCGTCCATCGTCAACGTGGGTTCCGTGGCCGCGCTGACCGCCCATCACGCGGTGGCGTACACGGCGAGCAAATGGGCGCTGCGGGGGCTGTCGAAGGTGGCGGCGCTGGAGCTGGCGCCGCGCGGCATCCGGACGAACCTGGTGCACCCCGGCTATATCGAGACCCCGCTGATGGCCACCGCGAACCCGGTGTTCGTCGCGGCGCACCTGGCGATGACGCCCCAGGGCCGGGCGGGCTCGGTGGAGGAGGTCGCCCCGCTCGTGGTCTATCTGCTGTCGGACGAGGCGTCGTACGTCAACGGCGCGGAGATCACCGTGGACGGCGGGTACGCGGCGCACGGCGGGGTGAAGGCGATCACGAACGCGCTGGACGCGCCGGTGGCCGACCGCTGACGCGGTGCCGGCCACCGTTCCGCGGGAACACGGCGGCCCTGGCGGACCTCAGTCCTTGAGGTCCGCCAGGGTCGTCCTCGTGTCCGTCTTCAGCATGTCCGAGACCTCGTCGAGGGTCGGCGGGTCGGTGTCGGTGTCGTACGAGGAGTAGTAGGCGCTGTAACTCATCGTGTACGTCACCCAGCCGTCCCGGACCGCGAGCGTCGCGTAGAGCGAACCGCTGGAGGAGCCGGAGGTGGTGTCGTCGCTGACGAGGTAGGCCTCGTCGCCGATGCCGGTGACGGTCTCCACGTCGTAGCCGGTGTGGCTGTCGCCGTAGTTCTTCCAGGCGGCCGTGAACTCGGGCCCCGGATCGGTCTTCTTGTGCAGGTCGAGCTGGGCGTAGAGGTACGCGTCCGCGTAGGACGACGTGCTCTTCTTCAGGCTGATGCTGCACAGGCCCTCGTCGAGGGCGTCGTCCTCGAGCCGGTTGCGGGTCGGGGCGCCGTCGTTGTTCGGGTACTCCTCCTTGAAGGACGAGTAGTCGATGGAGTTGCACAGGTTCGACGGCGCCGTGTAGCCGGCCAGGTCCGCCTTGTCGCCGCGGGCGATCAGGAAGACGCCGGCCGCCCAGGCGGCGGAGGCCACCAGCGCGCCGACGGCGGCCCACAGGACGGCTCTCCCGGCTCCCCCGCCACCGGTGGGGGGCGGCGGGCCGACCACGGGGTAGGCGCCCTGCTGCACGTAGGGGTTCCCCGGCTGGGGCTGCGGCGGCTGACCGGGATGGCCGGGCTGGGCGGGCTGACCGGGCTGGGCGGGCACGCCGACCAGGGTCGGCTGGGCGTAGACGCTCTGCGGGACGCCCTGGCCCGCGGGCGCGGCGGGCGGGAATCCCAGCGGGCCGCCGGGCCCCGGCGTCTGCGGGCTCGGATAGGGGTACGCGCTCGGCTGGGCCGGAGCGTCGGACGGCTGATGGGGCTGCTGCGGAGGCTCAGGCGGCGTGGACATGACGTGAAGATAAGGGGTTGATGGCGGTCAAGTCCCTTGACGTCACGGATCGTTACGTTCTAGGGACATCTGCCGTAAACCTCGGAGAGGCCGGGTTTTCCCCGGCCTCTCGTGTGCGGTGCGGTGTCGTGACGGATCAGGCGGAGGCGGTCTGGACCGGCGCCGTCACCTCCGCGCGAGCGGTGTTCCGGCGCACCAGCAGCAGGGTGACCAGCGCGCCCAGCAGGGAGGCGCAGCCGCAGATCACCACGCCGAGGGACATGCCGTGGGCGAGGGCGCTCTGGGCGGCGGCCCTGGCGCTGTCGCTGCCGGCGTTGACGACGGCGAGCGGACCGGCCGCGGCCTCCATGCCGGCGTCGGCGCCGCTGAGCTTGCCGACCAGCGCGGAGGACGCGGCGCTCATCGCGACCGTGCTGATGACGGCGGGGCCGAGGCCCTGGCCGAACTCGCGGACCAGGCTGGTCGCCCCGCTCGCCATGCCGGTCATGTGGAGCGGTACGGCGTTCACGGCGGCGGAGGTGAGGGAGGAGACGACACAGATGAAGCCGATGCCGAGCAGCAGCACCGGGCCGATGAAGGCGGCGAGGGAGGTGGTGGTGATGGGCAGGGCGGCGATCCAGAACTGGCCGGCGGCCATGGGCAGCAGACCGCCCATGAGGAGCCAGCGGGGCTCGACCCGGGTGAGCATCCGGCTCAGGACCGGGGCGAGGAGCAGCGGGACGAGCTGGAGGATCACGAAGGGCATGCCGGCCCGCAGGGGGCTGAGGTGCATGACGGCGCCGAGGCGGATGGAGACGCAGTAGGCGGTGCCGATGAAGCCGAACATGCCGGCCAGCGCGACGACGGCGGCCGCGGCGAACGAGGGGATCTTCAGCAGGTCGAGGTTGAACATGGGCGACTCGGCGCGCTTCTCGGCGATCACGAAGGCGACCAGGGCCACGGCGGCGAGGCTGAGGGCGCCGACGATGGCCGGGCTGCTCCAGCCCCGCTCGCCGCCCTCGATGACACCCCAGAGCAGTGCGGTGAGACCGACGGCGACGGTGATCTGTCCGGGCCAGTCCAGGGCGCGGCCCTCGGGGGCCTTGGAGTCGGTGACGAGGAACTGGCTGGAGACGGCGACCACGAGGCCGAGGACGACCGGCGGCACGAACGCCCAGCGGAAGTCGGCGACCGTGGCGAGCAGACCGGAGGAGAGCGGACCGGCGGCCGAGGCGAGGGAGATGCTCAGCGCCCAGGTGGACACGGCCTTGGCCCGGTCCTTCTCGTCGGGCGTGGCGGCCGCGATCACGGCGAGGGAGCTGGGGAAGAGCGCCGCGGCGCCGACACCGGCCAGGGCCTGGCCGACCCAGAGCATGGTGACGTTCTGCGAGAGGGCGTTGAGGAGTTCGCCGAGCGCGAGGACGAGTCCGCCGAGCACCAGCAGCCGCTTGCGGCCGAACAGGTCGCCCACCACACCGAAATTCAGCTCGAGAATCGCGGTGGGAAGAATGAACGCCGAGGTGACCCAGGCGACCTGGGAACCGGAGGCGCCGAATGCGGCCTGGATTTCTCCGTTGATGGGAGAGGGGACGGTAATGCACAACTGTGCGGCGGCAACGGCCAGACAGCAGGCTATGAGAGTTCCCCTGTCGAGTCTTTTCAGCACGCTTGTCATTCCGTACTCCGTCGCTCTATGAGTTCGATGAGATTTCCCTCGGGGTCCGTGACCCAGGCCATGCGCACTCCGGGCTCGGGGGACGGTCCGGGGGCGAGTGCCTCGCCCGCCCCGTACGCCCGCAGGGCGTCGTAGACGGGGTCGAGTTCGGGGGTGGTGACCGCGAAGTGGCCGTATCCCTCGGTGAGGGCGGCGGTCACCGGATCGGGAGCCCTGAGGCCCGGTGCGGAACCGGTCCTGGCCAGCAGTTCGAGGCGCCAGCCGTGCGGATGTTCCAGGACGACGCCGCTGAGGCCGGGTCCGTCGAGCCGGAACTCGAAGACGGTGTCCAGCCCGAACGCGGCCTTGTACCAGTCGGTCTGGGCGGCGAGGTCGCGGACGTTGACGCCCACGTGGTCGAGGCGGGTGTCCATCCCGGCTCAGCCGGCCATGGCGCTGTCGCCGCCGTCGACCATCAGGTTGGCGCCGTTGACGAAGGCCGCCTCGTCGGAGCAGAGGAACGCCGCGGCCCGCGCGATGTCCTCGGGCTCGCCGACCCGCCCGACGGGGATCCGCGCCTCCAGCTGTGCCTTCGGCCCGTTCGGATCGTCGAGGAAGGGGGCGGTGGCGGAGGTGCGGGTCATGCCGGGGGCGACGGTGTTGACCCGGATGCGGTGCGGGGCGCCGGCCGCGCACAGGTGCTTGCTCATCGCGAGCACCCCGCCCTTGGCGGCACCGTGCGGCACCATCGGCATGAACGGGGCACCGCGTACGGCGGCCACGGAGGCGACGTTGAGGACTGCGCCGCCGCCCCGCGCGATCAGGTGCGGCCAGGCCGCCTGGGTGCAGAAGTACGGGATGTCCAGCTCGTTCCTGAGGGTGAAGTACCAGTCCTCGGCGGGCATGGACGCGAACGGGCCGTTGCGCAGTGCGGAGGCGTTGTTGTAGAGGATGTCGATCGCGCCGAAGGCCCCGATTCCGGCCTCGATCCACTCCCGTGCCCCGTCCTGGGTGGACAGATCGACGGGGGCGAGGGAGCGCATGACGCCTCCGGCCTTCTCGACGAGTTCCACGGTCTCGGCCGCGCTGTCCTCGTCGATGTCACAGCCGAATACCAGCGCGCCCTCAGCCGCGAATACCTGTGCCGCGGCCCGGCCGATTCCGGCTCCTGTTCCACTGATGAAGGCGATTTTCCCGGCCAGTCGACCCATGATGGCGAAGTCCCTTGTTCATGCCGCCCGAGTGCGGTGGTGGCAGCGTAGGGAGGGGATTTCGCCGGAACAAGAAATGTGTCAGCGCGGGGGCATCGGGGGTTCGTATGGCTGGTATGCGGCGGGCGCCCCCAGCGTCGCGCGGAGGGTCTGCGCGAAGCCCTTCGGGTGGGTGAGGTTGCCGTTGTGGCCGCCGGGGAAGTGGGTCAGGCCGGTGCCGAGTCCGGCGGCCAGCTCCTCGGCGCAGCGGTAGTCGAAGACGGTACGCGGGGTGGTGTGCCCGGCGGCGGGGACGATTCGGACGGGGCCCGCCTTGAGCGCGTCGAGCTCGGCGGGGGTCAGCTCGGCGTGGCGCATGGTGAGGGCGTCGTGGCGGACGAAGAAGGCGAAGTTGGCCTCGCGGGAGGCGTCGAGCGGGGCGAGCCGGGCGCCGGGCTCGGTCTCCTGCCGGGCGGGGTCGATGCCCAGCAGCTCGCCGATCCGCCGCACCCCGGCGATCCAGCCGTCCCGCTCGAACACGGCCCGCATGTCGTCCAGTTCGGCCCGGGTGCGCAGCCGTTCCGGCTCGGGCAGCAGGCCGGGGACGGCGGGCTCGTGCGCGACGAGGGTGCTCAGCCGCCCCGGATGCCGGGCGGCGAGCCGCAGTCCGATGACGGCGCCCATGCTGCAGCCGAGCATGAGCGCGGGCCGGTCGGTCAGTGCGGCGAGCAGCCGGTGCACGTCGTCGACATGCTCGTCGAGACTCGCGCCGGAGCCGGGCTCGTCCAGGACGCTGCGGGAGAGTCCGCGGCGGTCGTACGTCACCACGGTGTACGCGTCGACCAGGTGGTCGACCATCGCGTCGCTGCGGTTGGCGTCGCCCTCGCCACTCTGCGAGACGAGCAACAGGGGCCCGTCGCCGCGGACTTCGTAGTGCAGGGTGGCGCCGGGCACGGTCAGGGTGGACTGCATGGGGGCTCCTCGGTGGGTGTGCTGTGGGGCGACACCCTCAAGCTAATCCATCAGTTCTGATGCATCAAGGGTGATGAATCAAAACTGATGCATCTGATCGGATGTAATCTGTGCCCATGAACGGAGTCGAGCTGTTCCTGCTGGGCCGCACGCTGATGAAGATCGGCGAGGAGGCCATCCCCACGGAGGGGATCGGCCGTCAGTCCACCAGCACCCGCTCCATGCTGATCGCGCTGCTCGATGTGTACGCGCATCCCGACACCACGGTCGGCGAGATCGCCGCCCGCACGGGGCTCCCGCAGAGCGCGGTGTCCGGGTGCGTGGCCCGGCTGAAGGAGGTCGGTTCGGTGGTGACCGCCCCGGACCCCGCCGACCGCCGCCGCACCCTGCTCCGCCGCAGCCCCGAGGTCTCGGGCCGCCGCGCCGAGGTGGCCGCCACCCCCGTCGACTCCGCCCTCGCGGCCGCCCTCGGCACGGACGACCCCGACCGGATCGCCGGCACGATCACCCTGCTCGAACAGCTCGCCGAGCGCCTCTCCCCCGATGTGCTGGGACGACTGCGCTAGCCCGTCCGGGAACATCCTGTGCTACAGTGCGTTCAGTACCTTTGTAAGTCCCGATCCGGGCGCGGTACTGATTCTCCTTCAGTTCGCTGATCCGCCCGCCGTTTCGTCGGCCGGCGCAGTGGCTTTCCCGCATCACCTCGGCAGCGCGGATCTCCTCCGCCGTACCCGAGGTGCCGCTTCCCGCCGCCCGAGGTGCGCAGTGCGCCCTCCCCTCGCGGCCCACCCCCTTCCTTCGCATGCCTCATGCCTTCCGTCCGTGAAAGGACAGACCACCATGACCACCACACTCGAACACCTCCCGGTGCAGCAGCCCCCGACCCGGGTCGCCGCCGGTGTCCTCGACATCGACGCGAGCGGGAAGGGGCACCTGCGCGGCGCCGACTGCCTGCCCACGCCCGCCGACCTCCAGGTCCCGGCCGCCCTGATCCGCCGTCATGGACTGCGCAAGGGCGACCTCGTCGAAGGGGTGCGCGGCAGCCAGCGCGTCCTCACCGAGGTGGCGCACGTCAACGGCCGTACGCCCGAGGCCCTGAGCGGCCGCCGGCACTTCCGTGACCTGACGCCCCTCCACCCCCACCGGCGACTGCGCCTCGAACACCCGGCCGCCGGACTGGCCGGCCGGGTCACCGATCTGATCGCGCCCGTCGGCAAGGGCCAGCGCGGGCTGATCGTCGCGCCGCCCAAGACGGGCAAGACCGTGCTGCTCCAGCAGCTCGCCGCCGCCGTCACCGGCAATCACCCCGAGGTCCGGCTGATGGTGCTGCTGCTCGACGAACGCCCCGAGGAAGTCACCGACATGCGGCGCTCGGTGCGCGGCGAGGTGTACGCCTCCACCTTCGACCGGGCGCCCCGTCAGCACATCGCCCTCGCCGAACTCGTCGTCGAACGGGCCAAGCGGCTCGTCGAGGCGGGCGAGGACGTCGTGATCCTCCTCGACTCGCTGACCCGGCTGTGCCGGGCCCACAACAACGCGGCCGCCGCCGGGGGCCGTACCCTCAGCGGAGGCGTCGACGCCACCGCGCTGATCGGCCCCAAGCGGTTCTTCGGCGCCGCCCGGGCCTCCGAGGAGGGCGGCTCGCTCACCATCCTCGCCACCGCCCTGGTCGAAACGGGCTCCCGCGCGGACGACTTCTTCTTCGAGGAGCTGAAGAGCACCGGCAACATGGAGCTGCGCCTCGACCGCGAACCGGCCTCGCGCCGTGTCTTCCCGGCCGTCGACATCAACGGCTCCGGCACCCGCCGCGAGGAACTCCTCCTCTCCCCCGCCGAGTTGACGACGGCCCGCGGACTGCGCCGGGCGCTGCAGACCCGCGACGGCCAGGCGAACCTGGAGACCCTCCTGGAGCGGCTGCGGGAGACCCCCGACAACGCGACATTCCTGCGCCGGATCCAGCCGACGCTGCCCGCGGACCGCTGAACGTGCGGCATCCGGGTGCTCACGGACCCGCGTACGGCACGGGCAGCACGGGGAACGCCTCCCCCATTCCTACGTTGATCATATGAAGATCGGATTCCCTTCTCGGGTCGGACTGTCGGCCTGTGTCTTCTGTGCGGCAGGTGCCCTGGCCCTCGGGCCCACCGCGGCCGCCGCCCCTGCCGGACCCGGCCCCGGCGACGGCCCCGCGACGGTGCGGGCGCAGGCCCCCGCACGGACGCACACCCCGAAGCCGTCGCTCCTGTTCCGTCCCGGTACACAGGTCAGACCCCGGCGCGGGGCCCCCGAGGTCCCGGACCTCTCGGCGCTGTCGTGGCTGGTGGCCGACGCCGGGAGCGGCGAGGTGCTCGCCGCGTCGAACGCGCACCGCAGACTGCCGCCCGCCAGCACCCTGAAGACCCTGTTCGCCCTCACCGTGCTGCCGGTCCTGCCCGCGGGCGTCCGGCACGAGGTGTCCGAGGAGGAGCTCGCGGACATCGGGCCGGGCAGCAGTCTCGTCGGGGTCGCCGAGGGGCAGACGTACTCGGTCGCCGACCTGTGGCGCGGGGTGTTCCTGAACTCCGGCAACGACGCCGTGCACGTCCTGGCCGCCCTCAGCGGCGGCTGGCGGACGGCGGCGGCGCGGATGCAGGAGAAGGCGCGGGCGCTGGGCGCGCTGGACACGCACGTCCGCTCGCCCGACGGGTACGACACACCGGGGCAGGTGTCCTCGGCGTACGACCTGGCGGTGTTCGGCCGGGCGGGGCTCCGCCGGGCGGACTTCTCGCGGTACTGCGGCCTGGCGGAGGCGACCTTCCCGGGCCGGGCGGGAGGGTCGTACGGCATCGCCAACACCAACCGGCTGCTGACCGGGCACGACGGCGTCGAGCCGTATCCGGGGCTGATCGGCGTCAAGAACGGCTACACGAGCAACGCCGGCAACACCCTGGTCGCCGCCGCCCGGCGGGGCGGGCGCACCCTCCTCGTGACGGTGATGAACCCGCGGCAGGGCGGCGGGTACGCCGTCTACGAGGAGGCGCGCGAACTGCTCGACTGGGGGTTCGCGGCCGGCGGGCGGGTCGAGCCGGTGGGGTCGCTGGACGCGCTGCGCGCCCGGCCCAGACCCGCTGCCGGGCCCGTCGCGGACGCCGGGGCACGGTCGGTGGCGCACTCGGCGGCCGTGCCCGTCGCCGCCGTCGACGGACGTCCGGGCTGGTCGCAGGCGGCGGCGATCGCGGGGGCGGCCGTGCTGGGCGGGTCCGTCGTCGCGCTGGTGCTGTGGCTCGTGGGGCGGCGCTCGGCGCGCAGATGACCGACCGGCAGGAACAGCAGCAGGCCGAGCGTGACCCAGGTGTAGGTGTTGCTGCCGAGGAAGCCGTCGATGCCGGACGCGTCGTCGAACCAGAGCCACACCACGCTGGTGCACAGCACCGCGTACAGGGCACCCGCCACGCGCGCGTGCCCCGCGCGGACCAGGACGGCGAACGACGGCAGCAGCCACACCAGGTGGTGCACCCAGGTGACGGGGCTGACCAGACAGGCGGTGACGCCCGTGAGGGCGAACGCCGCCTGCCAGTCCCCCGCGCCCACCGCCTGCCGGGCCCGCCGCGCCCACACGCCGAGCACCACCACGACCAGCACCGCCCACACGGCCTTGCCGTCCACGCCCAGCCGGGCCAGGACGCCCTGGAGCGACTGGTTGGACACATAGCCGAGCCGGCCCACGCGGCTGGTGTCCCACAGCGCCTGCGTCCAGTAGAAGCGGGACGCGTCCGGGGCGACCAGGGCGGCGAACGCCGTCGCGGCGAGCGCGACGGCCGTCGCGACGGCGGCCGCGCGCCAGCGGCGGGCGACCAGCAGCAGACCGATGAAGACCGCGGGCGTGAGCTTCACGGCCGCCGCGAGCCCGATCCCGACCCCGGCCCGGCGGCCCCGGCCGCTCGCCAGCAACCAGCCGTCGGTCAGGACCAGCGCCAGCAGGAGCAGATTGACCTGGCCGAAGCTGAAGGTGTCCCGCAGCGGTTCGAACAGGGCGAGCACACAGGCCGCGAGGACGGCGCCGTACCAGCCGTGCCGCCGCCAGCCCGGCCCCGCCAGCACCCGTACGACGACGGCGAGCGCCGCCAGGTTGAGCAGCAGCGCGGTCGCGATCGCGGTCCGCAGCCCGACCAGCGCCATCGGCAGCATGGTGACGGCCGCGAACGGCGGATAGGTGAAGCCGTACGGCGTCCCCGGCACCCGGTAGTCGTAGACGCGGCCGCCGTGGTGGATCCAGGTGTTGACGGTGCCGTAGTAGACGCGCAGGTCGAACCAGTCGCGCAGCAGCGGGACCGTGGCGGTGAAGAGGGTGACGGCCGCGACGAGACAGCCCAGCAGCAGCAGACGGCCACGGTCGGTGGCGGGTGCTCTCATGCCGTACGTCCCAGCGCGGCGGGCGCCTGGGCCGCGAGGTGGGCCTGCCACAGGACGACCACGGCGAGCGCGCCGCCGCAGACGGCGAGGAGCAGTCGGCCGCCGTCGGCGGGCCCGCCGTCCGGCAGTACGGCGAGGGCGAGGACGCCGGCCACGGCCGCCATGCGGTGCCGCACCGAGGTGCTGGGGGCCGCGGCGGCTATGAGGAACAGGCCCCACAGCGCGTACCAGGGGCGGATCGCCGGGCCGAACGCGGCCACCGTGGCGAGGCTGAGCCCGAGCGCGTACACCGGTCGGGGGCGCAGCCGCCACCATATGGCGACCAGGGCGACGGCGGTGACCGCGAGGCCGAACGCGTGCCAGGCGGGGACGGCCAGCGGGGCGAGGTCGCTGCCGAGGTGTTCGAGGAGGGCACCGGTGGCGCGGCCGAGGAGGCTGGTGAGGGCCCAGTTCTGCGAGGAGACCGGAGTGTTGAGAGCGGCTATCCAGCCGTATCCGGTGCCCGCGAGGGCGGTCGCGGCGACCGTGGTGCCGGCGCAGGCGGCCAGGGTGGTCAGGACGGCCCGCACAGGATGCCGGCCCGCGCGCACGGCCAGCAGCACGACCGCGGCGAGACCGAGGATCGCGGGGGCCTTGACCAGGGCGGCGAGCGTGACGAGGACGGCCGCCGGAACCGGCCGCCGGGCGAGCGCGGCGACCAGTCCGATCCCTAGCAGGCCCAGCATGATGGCGTCGTTGTGGGCGCCCGCCACCAGATGCAGCAGCACCAGCGGATTGAGGACGCCCAGCCACAGTGCGGCGGCCGGGTCGGCGCCGCTGTGCCGGGCGATCCGGGGCAGCGCGACCGCCATCAGCGCCACGCCGCACAGCGCGACCAGACGCATGCCGATCAGCCCGGCGGGCAGTTCCCCGTGGGTCAGCCCGTACAGCGCGGCGGCGACGGCCATGAAGACCGGGCCGTACGGGGCTCCGGTGTGCTGCCACAACGGGGCGACCTCGGCCGCGAGCGGGCCGCCGAGCTGAGCCGGGCCGTGGGTGTACACGTCGATGTGCGCGTCCACCATCGCCCCTTGGGCGAGATAGCTGTAGACGTCCCGGCTGAACAGCGGCGGCCCGACCACCAGCGGCGCCGCCCAGACCGCGAGGACGAGCACGAGGGCGCGCGGCGTCGGCGGGTCCGCGCTGCGGACGAGCCGGCCGAGGAGCACCCAGGCGGCGGTGAGCAGCACCAGCCCGAAGTACACGCCGACCAGCCCGAGGACGGCGTGCACGGAGGACGGGGCCAGAAGTTCCCGCGCGGGCAGCGCGCCGGCGCTCTCGCCGCCCAGCGCGAGACAGGCCGTACCGGCCAGGCCGATGACCTGGCAGCGACGGAGATCGACGGGGAAACCCATGGCCAACACTCGGTCAGGGTGTCAACGCGGGGTGGCCGGAAGCTGACATGCCGCCCTCTGCCCGGGGACCTGCGCGTGACCGGTGCGTTTCCCGGCCGGGCGCACGGCCACCGTCCCGGGTACCTGGACCGGTGCGGACCGGCGTCGGCCCCGCCCCCGTAACCGCCCGGGCTCAGAACACCGACAGCCCCGTCAGGGTCGTGAAGCGGTCCAGGGCCGCCACGCCCGCCACCGAGTTGCCGCGTTCGTCGAGACCGGGGCTCCATACGCACAGGGTGCAGCGGCCGGGGACGACCGCGATGATGCCGCCGCCGACCCCGCTCTTGCCGGGCAGACCGACGCGGTAGGCGAAGTCCCCGGCCGCGTCGTAGGTGCCGCAGGTCAGCATCACCGCGTTGACCTGCTTGGCCTGGCTGCGCGTCAGCAGCCGGGTGCCGTCGGCGCGGATGCCGTGCCGGGCGAGGAAGGTGGTGGCGAGGGCCAGGTCGGCACAGGACGCGGTGAGCGAGCACTGGCGGAAGTACTGGTCGAGGAGGGCCGGCACCGGGTTGTCGATGTTGCCGTAGGACGCCATGAAATGGGCGAGGGCGGCGTTGCGGTCGCCGTGCGCGGACTCGGAGGCGGCGACCTCCTCGTCGAAGTCGAGCGCCGGGTTGCCGCTCTCGGCGCGCAGGAAGGCGAGGAGTTCCCCGGACGCGTCCGCGGTACGGGTCTGGAGGCGGTCGGTGACGACGAGGGCGCCCGCGTTGATGAACGGGTTGCGCGGGATGCCCTGCTCGTACTCCAGCTGGACCAGGGAGTTGAAGGGGTTGCCGGAGGGTTCGCGGCCCACGTGTTCCCAGAGCTCGTCGCCCTCGCGGGCCAGGTCGAGGGCGAGGGTGAAGACCTTGGTGATGGACTGAGTGGAGAACGGCTCGCGCCAGTCCCCCACGCCGTACACCGTGCCGTCGAGCTCGGCGACGGCCATGCCGAAGCTGCGGGGATCGCGGGCCGCGAGCGCCGGGATGTAGTCGGCGGGCCGGCCGCGGCCCGGGGTGTGCTCCATCTCCTCGGCGATGCGCTCCAGGACCGGCTGGAAGGCGAGGGACGACGTCGTTGTCATGATCACCATTGTGCCTCCGGGCCGGTCCTGGTGCGTCACCGCAGGTCAGGAAGGGGTCACAGCTGGGGTGCTCCGCTGCCGGCCAGGACCTCGGGGCGCAGCAGGCCGGCGAGCCGCTCGGCGGGCAGCAGGCCCTTCTCCAGGACGAGTTCGGCGACGCCCCGGCCGGTGACGAGGGCCTCCTTGGCGATGTCGGTGGCCGCGGTGTACCCGATGTGCGGGTTGAGGGCGGTGACCAGGCCGATGGAGTTCTCTACGGTCGCGCGCAGGGTCTCGGTGTTGGCGGTGATGCCGTCGACGCAGCGCTCGGCCAGGGTGAGGCAGGCGGCCCGCAGATGCGTGATGCTCTCCGACAGGGAGTGCAGGATGATCGGCTCGAAGGCGTTGAGCTGGAGCTGTCCGGCCTCGGCGGCCATCGTGATGGTGACGTCGTTGCCGATCACCTCGAAGGCGACCTGGTTGACGACCTCGGGGATCACCGGGTTGACCTTGCCGGGCATGATGGACGATCCGGCCTGTACGGGCGGGAGGTTGATCTCGCCGAGGCCCGCGCGCGGACCGGAGGACAGCAGGCGCAGGTCGTTGCAGCTCTTGCTCAGCTTGACCGCGATCCGCTTCAGCACGCCGGACATCTGGACGAACGCGCCGCAGTCCTGGGTGGCCTCGACCAGGTTGGCGGCGGTGACCAGGGGCAGGCCGGTGATCTCGGCGAGGTGGCGGCGGGCGGACTCGGCGTAGCCGGCGGGGGCGTTGAGGCCGGTGCCGATGGCCGTGGCGCCGAGGTTGATCTCATGGATCAGCTGGACGGCCTCGTCAAGACGGTTGCGGTCCTCGTCGATCATGACGGCATACGCGGAGAACTCTTGACCGAGCGTCATGGGGACCGCGTCCTGCAACTGTGTACGGCCCATCTTGAGCACATTGCGGAACTCGACGGCCTTGCGGCCGAAGGAGTCCTGCAGTACAGCCATCGCCTTGAGCAGTCCACGCACCGCGAAGACCGTCGCGATCTTGACGGCGGTCGGGTAGACGTCATTGGTGGACTGGCCGAGGTTGACGTCCTCGTTGGGGTGCAGGTACTGGTACTGCCCCTTCTCGTGGCCCATGAGCTCCAGGGCCCGGTTCGCCACGACCTCGTTGGCGTTCATGTTGGTGGACGTGCCGGCGCCGCCCTGGATGACGTCCACGACGAACTGGTCGTGCAGCCTGCCCTCGCGGATCTCGCGGCAGGCGGCGACGATCGCGGCGGCCTTCTCGGGCGCCAGCAGGCCGAGTTCCTCGTTGGCGAGGGCGGCGGCCTCCTTGACGGCGGCGAGCGCGTTCACGAGGTGCGGGTAGGCGGAGATGGTGGCGCCGGTGATGGGGAAGTTCTCGGTGGCGCGCAGGGTGTGGACGCCCCAGTACGCGTCTGCGGGGACGTCCCGGTCTCCGAGCAGGTCGTGTTCGCTGCGGGTGGCTGCGGCGGTCATCGGGTGCGGGTCCTCTTTCTGAGGGTGGTGAGGGTGAGGGGGGAGCCTGCGACGGCGGGTGGGGCGGGGGCCGGCTCGGACGGAACGGGGTGGGTCCGCCCGAGCCGGCCGGAACACCGGCCCGGTGGTGACCGGACCGGCGGTTCGGGGGCCGGCGGCATGGATGCGTCCGCCGGAGCGACGACCGGCCTCGCGGGGCCGTCCGTCGCGCGGGTCGGCGGCCGGCCGCGTGGACCCGGCGTCGCACGACCGCGGCAGGCTGTCGCAGGACCGGGTCCGGCCGTCCGCCGGTGGCCACCGCGCACACTCGGTGGCCACCGGAGTCGTCAGGCGCAGGCGCGGGCGGTCACCGGGTCCAGCGCCCGTACCGGGCGGACCGCGCCGACCGGTTCGCCGCCGCCGAGCAGTGCCTCGCCCGCGAACTCCGTGAGGAGGGCGGGGTCGACGCCCGCGCGGGCGAGGGCGGCCGCGGCGACCGGGATCCGGGCCCGGTTCGCGCCGTCGGAGATCTTGACGGCGACGGCCCGGCCGTCCGGGAGGGCGGCGACCTCGACGCCTTCGAAGCCGTCCTTGGCGAGCAGGCCGGGGACGGCCCGCATGAGGGCGGCCACGTCCCGGCCGGTGCCGGAGGCCATCTCGGCGTGGTCGCGCATGGCGTCCGCGACCCGGGCCTCGGGGGTGCCGGGCACCGCGGTGGTGATGCGGGCGGCGGCCCGGGCGAGGCCGTGCAGGGAGACGGAGAAGAGCGGGGCGCCGCACCCGTCGACGGTGACCCGTGCGATCCGCTGTCCGGTGAGGTCCTCGACGATCTCCGCGATCGCCTGCTGGAGCGGGTGCTCCGGATCGAGGTATCCGTCGAGGGACCAGCCGTTGAGCTTGCAGGTGTACAGCATGGCCGCGTGCTTGCCGGAACAGTTCTGCGCGAGACGGGAGGGCGCGCGGCCCTCGCGTATCCAGGTGTCGCGGACCGCCGGGTCGTACGGCATGTCCGTGACGTTGCGCAGGTCGTCCTCCGTGACGCCGGCCAGCTCGAGGATCCGCCGGGTCCCGGCGAGGTGGCGTTCCTCGCCGGAGTGACTGGCGGCGGCGAGCGAGAGCAGCTCGCCGTCGAGCGGCAGTCCGGCCCGCAGCATCGCGACCGCCTGGACGGGCTTGAGCGAGGAGCGCGGGTAGAAGGCGGCCTCGATGTCGCCGAGCTGGAAGTCGACGTCACCGTTCGCGCCGAGGACGACGACCGAGCCGTAGTGGACGCCCTCGGTCATTCCGCCTCTGACGAGGTGGGCGACGGGCGCGTGGAGGGGTTCGCGGATCACGGGGGCGTCCGCGAGGGAACTGCTGTTCATCACTGCCTGGATCACTTGGGGGTTGTCGTGGGCCGGCGCCGGGTTCATGCGTCGGCCTTGGCCGAGGTGCGCGCGAGGTTGCGGCGGATGGCGTACCAGCCGGCGACGAGCGCTCCGACGATCAGCGGCAGGCACAGCACGGTGGTGCGTCCGGCGCCGCCGTCGGCGTACATGAGGACCAGGACCGAGGCGAGGAAGAACAGGGTCACGAGTTCGGTCCAGGGGGAGCCCGGGAGCTGGTAGTCCGGGCGGGTCAGCTCGCCCTTCTGGGTCTTCTGCCAGAAGAGGAGGTGACAGATCATGATCATGCCCCAGGTGGAGAGGATGCCGATCGCCGCGAAGTTCAGGACGATCTCGAAGGCGTCCGCCGGGACCACGAAGTTGAGGCCGACGCCCAGGACACAGATACCGCTGGTGAGCAGGATGCCGCCGTACGGGACCTGGGTGCGGCTCATCTTCGCGGTGAACTTCGGGGCGGAGCCGTTGACGGCCATGGAGCGCAGGATGCGGCCGGTGGAGTAGAGACCGGAGTTCAGGGAGGACATGGCCGCCGTGAGGACGACCAGGTTCATCACACCGCCGGCCGCGGGGACGCCGATGTTGGACAGCACGGTGACGAAGGGGCTCTCGCCGGCCGTGTACTTGTTCCACGGGAGCAGCATCGACAGCAGGACGACAGAGCCGACGTAGAACAGGCCCACGCGCCACATGATCGAGTTGATCGCCTTGGGCATGATCTTCTCGGGGTTCTCGGTCTCACCGGCGGCGACGCCGACCAGCTCGACGGAGGCGTAGGCGAAGACGACGCCCTGGATGATCAGCAGCATGGGCAGCAGGCCGTTGGGGAAGACGCCGCCGTTGTCCGTGATCAGGGAGGGTCCGGGGGTGGTGCCGTCCACCGGGTGCTGGGTGACCAGCAGGAAGATGCCGATGCACATGAAGATCACCAGGGCGCTGACCTTGACGATGGCGAACCAGAACTCCAGTTCGCCGAAGATCTTCACCGAGATGAGGTTCACGGCGAGGACCACGGCCAGGGCGATCAGGGCGATCACCCACTGGGGGATGTCGGAGAACATGCCCCAGTAGTGGGTGTAGGTGGCCACCGCGGTGATGTCGGCGATGCCGGTGGTGGCCCAGTTCAGGAAGTACATCCAGCCGGCCGTGTACGCGCCCTTCTCGCCGAGGAACTCCCGGGCGTACGACACGAAGGCGCCGGAGGACGGGCGGTACAGGACGAGTTCGCCGAGCGCGCGCACGACGAGGAACGCGAAGACGCCGCAGACGGCGTACGCGACGAAGAGGGAGGGCCCGGCGTCGGCGAGCCGGCCGCCCGCGCCGAGGAAGAGTCCGGTGCCGATGGCACCGCCGATGGCGATCATGTTGACGTGCCGGTGCTTCAGCGACTTGCTGTAGCCGTGGTCTCCGGCGTCGATGTGACCGGACGAGGGGCGCGTCTCGTCTTTGAGGTGCTGTTCGCTCACGCCTCGGGTCCGCCTTCCAGGGGAGTGCTCGTGCCAGGGGAGCGCACGATGTCGGTGAGGGTCGTCTCGACGCGGTCGAGGTGATGGCTCATGGCCTGAACCGCGTCGTGCTCGGAACCGTCGATCAGCGCCTCGACGATGGCCCGGTGCTCGCGGTTGGACTGCTCGCGCCGGCCGCCCAGCTCGTTGAGGAAGGCCGACTGACGCGCCAGTGCGTCCCGGATCTCCTCGATGACCCGGCGGAAGACCGGGTTCTGGGCGGCCTCGGCGACGGCCAGGTGGAAGAGGGTGTCCATCGCGACCCACGCGGTGGTGTCCGTCTCCCGTTCCATGCGGTCGAGCAGATGGGCCAGGTGGTCCAGGTTCTCCGGGGTGCGGCGCTGTGCCGCGTACCCGGCGACCGGGATCTCGACGTGGCGGCGCACCTCCAGCAGGTCGCTGGCCGCGTAGTCGCCGAAGGTGGGGTCCTCGACGGTGTTCGCGATCACGAAGGTGCCCTTGCCGGTCTTGGCGACCGTCAGGCCCATCGTCTGCAGGGCGCGCAGCGCCTCCCGCAGTACGGGCCGGGACACCTCGAGGGTGCGGCAGAGCTCCGCCTCGGAGGGGAGCTTGTCGCCGATGGCGTACTCGCCGCGCTCGATGGCGCCACGGAGGTGGCCGAGAACCGCTTCCATGGCGCTGACGCGCCGCGGTGCCGAACCACCTGTCTGGCTGTCTGACAGGTTCACGGGAGAGATGTTCCGGTTTACGTACGGGTGATGTCAAGGGCCCTGAAATGAAAAATGCAGCGGGCGGGGAGTCTGAATTGAGACTTCCCGCCCGCCGGTGATCGACCGCCCGGAGATCAACTGCTGAGTACGCCGGTGCCCAGCAGGCCGAACAGCAGGACGCCGACGACGATCCGGTAGATCACGAAGGCGTTGAAGGAGTGCTTGGCGACGAACTTCAGCAGCCAGGCGATGGAGGCGTACGCCACCACGAAGGAGACGGCCGTGCCGACGGCCAGCGGGGCGGCGCCCGCGCCGGTGCCGAGCGCGTCCTTCAGCTCGTACAGGCCCGCGCCGGTCAGGGCGGGGATGCCGAGGAAGAAGGAGAGCCGGGTGGCGGCGACGCGGTCCAGGTCGAGCATGAGCGCGGTGGACATGGTGGCGCCGGAGCGGGAGAAGCCGGGGAAGAGCAGCGCGAGGATCTGGGAGCTGCCGACCAGCATCGCGTCCTTGAACGAGGTGTCGTCCTCGCCCCGCTTGTGCCGGCCCATCTGGTCGGCCGCCCACATCACACCACTGCCGGCGATCAGCGAACCCGCGACGACCCAGAGGGAGGCCAGCGGGCCCTCGATGAGCGGCTTGGCGGCGAGGCCGACGACGACGATCGGGATCGTCGCGTAGATCACCCACCAGGCGAACCTGTAGTCGTGGTGGACGCGCTCCTCACGGTGGCGCAGCCCCCGGAACCAGGCCGACACGATCCGCACGATGTCCTTGCGGAAGTACACCAGCACGGCGGCGATCGCCCCGACCTGGATCACCGCGGAGAACCCGACGACCGCGTCGTCGTCGACCGGGATGTGCATCAGGCCCTCGGTGATCTTCAGATGACCGGTGGAGGAGACGGGGAGGAACTCGGTCACTCCCTCGACGGCTCCGAGGACGACGGCTTGGCCGATGGAGATGGCGCTCATGGAATCCAGTTCTGGGTGGGTCGACAACGGCGAGGGACAGTCCTACCAGGGGATCACTGGCAGCCGGGGCACGGCGGACCGGCCGGGGTCACACCGCCTGGCCTATCGCGACCCCGGCGAACGCGGCCCCGAGGCCCGCCACCAGACTCCCGAGGATGTTGGCGGCAGCGTAGAGTCCCGCGCCGCTCTCCGTCAGCCGCAGCGTCTCGTACGAGAACGTCGAGTACGTCGTCAGCGCCCCGCAGAAGCCCGTGCCCAGGAACAACCGCAGGTCGGGGCCGAGGGAGGCGGCGCCGGTCAGGGTGCCGAGGATCAGACAGCCGGTCACGTTGACGACGAAGGTGCCCCAGGGGAACACCGAGTCGTGCCGGGACTGCACCGCGCGGTCGGTGAGATAGCGCGCGGGCGCGCCGATCATGCCGCCCACGACGACCACCAGCCAGTTCACAACGAGTTCTTACCCTTCGCGTCCGGTTCGTCCTGCTTCCGGTCGCGGTCCGCGAACCGGACGACATGGCACTCGTCCAGGACGACCAGTCCGTCCGTGACCAGCTCTTCGAGGTGCGGCAGGAAGGCGTGGACGCGCTCCTCGGTGTCCACGATCACGACCGCGACCGGGAGGTCCTCGCTGAGCGAGAGCAGCCGGGAGGTGTGGATCATGGAGGAGGCGCCGAAGCCCTCGATGCCGTGGAAGACGCTGGCGCCGGCGAGACCGGCCGTGTGGGCGCGGTGGACGATCTCCGTGTAGAGCGGTCTGCGGTGCCAGGTGTCGTTCTCGCCGACGAGGACGGTCAGGCGCAGGGCGTTGCCGGTGAGACGGGTCATCGCGGCCTCCGGCCGAGGAGACGACGTGTCGTGGTGGCCGCGGCCCACACCGCGCCGAGCGCGGCGGCCAGGGTCGCGGCGAGGTAGGCGAACGCGGCGCCGGGGCGGCCCGCGTCGACCAGCCGCTGGATGTCGACGGCGTAGGTGGAGAAGGTGGTGAAGCCGCCGAGGACGCCGGTGCCGAAGAAGGGGCGCACCAGCCGGTGCACGGTCAGCACCTCGGTGACCAGCACCAGGAAGACGCCGATCACCGCGCAGCCGACGACGTTCACCCAGAAGGTGGTCCAGGGGAAACCGCCGGTGGCCGTGGGCCACCACAGCGCGGCCGCGTAACGGACGGTGGCGCCGATGCCGCCGCCGACCGCGACCACGGCGACCACCGGGAGCTGACCGGTCCCGGTGGTCCCGCGCGGGGTGCTGGTGCGGAGGCTCTCGGCCTCGGGGGCTGACATGTCGCACCAGCGTATCGCCGTCCCCCTGGCTCGAGGACGCCGTCCTACTTCGTCGGCGGCGCCTCGCAGACGGCGATGCCGGGCTCCCGGAGGCTGCCGAGGACCAGTCGGCCGCCCGTCTCGCAGACGCTGGTGACCATGCGGTAGCCGGAGCGGCGGCGGCTGAGGTGTTCGAGGATGCGGCCGTCGTCGTCCACCGCGAGGACGCCGACCGTGCCCGAGGGGCGGTACGGCGCGCGCAGGGCCGCGCGGGCGGCGCGGCGGCGTACGGCGGGGCGGGCGCGGTGGAGGAGGTCGAGCGGGGGGACGCGCGGACCGGCCAGGGCGACCCGGATCGGGCCGTCGGGGGCGCCGCGCCACAGGTTGTCGGGGTAGCCGGGCAGGTTCTCGACGAAGGGTTCGGCCTGTCCGGCGCGGGGGCCGGTGAGGTGGAAGCGGGTGAGGCGGCGGGCGCCGGTCTCGGCGACGACGAGGAACGAGTCGTCGGCACTGCGGGCGATCCCGTTGGCGAACTGCAGCCCCTCCAGGACGATCTCGGCGTCGTCGGCGCCCGGTTCGAGGCGCAGCAGCCGTCCGGTGCCGGTGTGTTCGACGAGGTCGCCCATCCAGTCGCGCAGCGGGTGGACGCGGTTGGAGACGGTGAAGTAGACCGTGCCGTCGGGCAGGGCGACCACGTTGCTGCAGAAGCGCAGCCGCTCCCCCGCAGCCGTCTCGGTGAGGACGCGGACGTTGCCGGGGCCGCGCTCGGGGTCGACGCGCAGCAGGGCGCCCTCGGCGTCGCACACCAGCAGGTCGCCGTCGGGGAGGAGTTCGAGGCCGAGCGGGCGGCCGCCGATCTCGGCGACGCATTCGACGCGGGCCGTGGACGGGTCGTCCAGCCCGTCGATCCGCAGGATCCGTCCGTCGGCCACCCCGGTCAGCACCCGTCCTCGGGGGTCGGCCACGACGTCTTCGGGGCCGTGCCCGGGGAGCGTGACGTACCTGATCGGAACGAGGGCCGTCCGACGGTCCATGGGGGTCCGCCCTTCCTGGAGGAGGCGGCCATCCTCGCAGGCGGGGAGGGCGTCGGCAGGCCGCAGCCGGGTACCTTTGCCGGGGTTTTCCGGAAACGGTTCTCCGCCCTCACCATCCCTTCTCGAACATGCGCGCCACCTCGGCGATGCGCATCTCGTCGCGCCGGTAGTAGAGGCGCCGCCTGATGCGTGTGGCGCGCAGCAGGCCGATGCGGGTGAGCAGGGCGAGGTGGGTTTCGGCGGTCTGGCGGGGCACGCCGAGTCTCGCCGCGATCGCGTCCGCGGTGACGCCGTCCTCGACGAGGTCGCCGTGTCGCTGGGGCGGGAAGTGCCGGGCCGGCTCCTTCAGCCATTCCAGGATGTCCAGTCGCCGCTCGCCGACGGAAGTCCTCAGCATCGTCGTCCCCCTCCGTCCGGGCCTCCTCGTGCCGTGTCGTCCACTCTTCCGCAGTCGGGGCTGCCGTGTCCCGGACTCGGCGAGCCTTGGCCGGGATCGAACAGCCTTGCTCTGCAGGGGCGTTCGGACGGGGAGGGCCGTCGGCGACGCGCGAGGGCCCGGCCGCGGGGTGCGGCCGGGCCCCTGCCCCTGGTTCACCGGGTCATGGGGTCGCGCGAGTCACGGGGGTCAGCGGTGGCTGAACCACGCCGTCGAGGACAGCGCCTTGTCGTCGTAGCCGAACAGGGCCTGGTTCTCCCAGCCGTTGCCGGAGGTGGCGTCGGTCGGGTCCCAGCCGTTGCCGGTGACGGCGGTCCAGGTCGCCTCCCAGTAGAAGACGCCGAGTCCGCGTCCGTTCGGGACGGCCTCCACGATGTTCGCGACGGCGTTCATCCAGGCGAGCTGGCCGGCCGCGGTGGCCGGGTAGCCGGTGACCAGCTCACCGGTGGTGTCGATCTGGTTGGTGAGCGAGTCGTCGCTGTCGAGACGGAAGGGGTAGGCCGTCTCGGCGATGAACACCGGCTTGGAGTAGCGCGAGGCCACGTCGTCCAGAGTGGTCTGGGCGGCGGCGAGGGAGCCGTGCCAGTAGCCGTAGTACGACAGACCGATCACGTCGTAGTTGATGCCGTACGTCTTGGCGTTGTCGAACCACCAGCGGACGGTGGCGTCGTCACCGGCGTTGGCGAGGTGCAGGGCGACCTGGGTGCCGGAGGAGACCGCCTTGACCGCGCTGTAGCCGGAGTTGATCAGCCCGGCGAGCTGCGACCAGTTGTCCGTGGAACCCTCGGACCACAGCATGCCGCCGTTGATCTCGTTGCCGACCTGGACCATGTCGGCCGTGGTGCCCTGGGCCTTCAGCGCGTTGAGCACGTCGTACGTGTGGTTGTAGACGTCCGTCTTCAGCTGGCTGTAGGAGTGGCCGGACCAGGCGGCGGGCTTGGTCTGCTTGCCGGGGTCGGCCCAGGTGTCCGAGTAGTGGAAGTCGACCAGCAGCTTCATGCCGGCGGCCTTGATCCGCTTGGCCATGGCCAGGACGCGCGTCTTGTTGTTGTAGCCGTCGGCGGGGTTCACCCAGACCTTCAGGCGCGCGTAGTTCATGCCGGCGTTCTTCAGGATGGTGACCGCGTCGCCGGTGGTGCCGGAGCTGGTCTTGTAGACACCGCCGAGGGCCTCGCTCTTGGCGAGGGAGGAGATGTCCGAACCCTTGATGGACAGTCCGGTCGATCCCGACGTGAAGGTCAGGTCGTCAACATTGATCCAGTTGCCCGCGTTCGCGTCACTGTTGACGCTGATGGTGCACTGGCTGTTCGTCACATTGATCGACGTGACGATCCGCACCCAGCTGCTCGTCGACACCGGCAGATCGGTGCGCTGTTCCGAACTGCCGCAGTTCTTCAGCGCGATGTAGGCGGAGTTCTGGCCGCCGCCGGAGCGGACCCAGGCGGTGAGGGTGTAGTTCCCGTTGGTCAGCCCGGACAGGTATTGGTACGTCTCCACCTTGTAGGCGGTGGACGCCCAGTGGGTGAGGCGGTAGCTGCCGGCGTGGCCGCCGGACTCGGTGAAGGAGGCGGCGCTCTGCCCCGCCGCCGAATAGGTGGACCAGCCCGTGGGGGTGGCGGTGCCGGTGCCGTCGGACTCGAAGCCGCCGTTGGTGAGCGTGCTCGCGGCCTGGGCGGTCTGCGCGGGCAGGGCGGTGAGGGCGAGCCCCGCGACCAGCGGCAGGAGCAGGGCTCTGAGGGTGCGTCTGGGATGGAACATCGTCGTCCGTCGTCCCTTCGACGTTGGGGTGGGATCCCTCGGATGAGGGAGAGACCCCCTCCGCCCGCGGCTCGCGGCTCCACGGGCGGAGGGGGAGTCGGCTCAGCCGTCGAGTCGGACGACCCGTACGGCCCCCGCCGGGACCGCGAGGCGGCCGGCGGCGCGTTCGCCCGTGAGCAGCTCGGTGCCGGACGTCTCCAGCGGCACCTTGGCGTCGGTGGCGGTGTGGTTGATCGCGAAGAGGTAGCTGCCGGTCTCCCCGGAGCGGCGCACGACCTCGACGTCGTGGGGCAGGTCGGCGCGCGGGGCGAGGCGCGCGTCCTCGGCGGCCCAGCCGAGCAGGGCGTCGAGTCCCTCGTGGCCGAGGCGGGTGGAGACGTACCAGGCGGTGCCCTCGCCGAGGCCGTGCCGGGTGACGGCCGGGTGGCCGGCGGTGAGGCCGTCGGCGTACGTCCAGACGGTCTCGGCGCCGCGCGGGACGACGAACTCGGTCCACACGTCCCCGCCGAGCTCGGAGCCGTCGGGACCGGTCAGCCGTACGCTCTGGTCCGCGAGCAGCGGGGAGAACTCCTCGACGGTCAGGCCGAGGACGTCGCGCAGCACGCCCGGGTAGGCGCCCTCGTGGACGGAGTCGTGCTCGTCGACGATGCCGGAGAAGTACGACACGACGAGGGTGCCGCCGTTCTCGACGTACTCCTTGAGGTTGTTCCCGGCCGCCTGAGTCATCAGGTAGAGCGCGGGCACCACGACCAGGGGGTATGGCGACAGGTCGGCCTCGGGGTGGGCGAAGTCGACGGTGAGGTGGCGGTCGTAGAGCGCCTCGTAGAAGGCGTCGGCGCGCTCCCGGGCGTCGTGGTCCTCGCTGGGGCGCCAGGCGAGGTTCTGCGCCCACCAGGAGTGCCAGTCCCACAGCACCGCCACGTCGGCCTCGGTGCGGGTGCCCCGGATCGTGGCCAGGGAGTCGAGCGAGGCGCCGAGCTCGACCACCTCGCGCCACACGCGCGTGTCGGTGCCGCCGTGCGGGACCATCGACGAGTGGAACTTCTCGGCGCCGCGCCGGGACTGCCGCCACTGGAAGAACATCGCGCCCTCGGAGCCGCGGGCGACATGGCCGAGGGAGTTGCGGGCCATCTGGCCGGGGGCCTTGGCGGGGTTGCGGGGCTGCCAGTTGATGCCCGAGGTGGAGTGTTCGAGCAGGATCCAGGGGGCGCCGCCCGCGACGGAGCGGGTGAGGTCGGCGGCCATCGCCAGGTTGACGTGGGTGCGGCGGCCGTCGGTGATGAGGTAGTGGTCGTTGGTGACGATGTCGACCTCGCGGCCCCAGGCCCAGTAGTCGACGGAGTCGCACTGGCTGAGGGCCGTCATGAAGTTGGTGGTGACCGGGACGCCGGGTGCCAGACGGTGCAGGATGTCCCGCTCCGCCACGAAGTTCTCACGCATGGTGGCGTCGGCGAACCGCTTGTAGTCGAGGGCCTGGCCCGGGTTGCCGACCGTGGGGGTGGCGCGCGGCGGGTTGATGTCCTCGAGGCTCGCGTAGCGCTGGCCCCAGAAGGCGGTGCCCCAGGCCGCGTTCACCGCCTCGACGGTGCCGTACGTGGTCGCGAGCCAGCGGCGGAAGTGGGCGGCGCAGGAGTCGCAGTAGCAGGCCGAGACGGGGACGCCGTACTCGTTGTGCACGTGCCACATCTCGAGGGCCGGGTGGTCGCCGTAGCGCTCGGCCAGCTTGGTGGTGATGCTCGCGGCGGCCGCGCGGTAGTCGGCGTTGCTGTGACAGATGGCGCCGCGGGACCCGAACTCCAGGCGTACGCCCTCGGGCGTCACGGGCAGGGCGTCGGGGTGGGCGCGGTAGAACCACACGGGCGGCACGACGGTGGGGGTGCCCAGGTCGACGCGGATGCCGTTGTCGTGGAGCAGGCCGATGATCCGGTCCAGCCAGCCGAAGTCGTACTCCCCGGGTGAGGGCTCGAGCAGGGCCCAGGAGAAGATCCCGACGCTCACCATGGTGACGCCGGCCTCGCGCATCAGGCGGACGTCCTCCTGCCAGACGCTTTCCGGCCACTGCTCGGGGTTGTAGTCCCCACCGAAGGCGAGCCTGGTGAGGCCCTTGGGGGTGGTCTCCGGCATGGATGTCTCCCGTTTAATCGATCATTTGGGAACGTGCACACACGGTGGCGCCGTTCGGAGCCCAACATAACCGCACAGCAACAACCATTGACAAGTGTCCAGGATGTTTCTCTACTGTGAACGCTCACAGAGCACACAGCACACCGCGCATGGCCGGTTTGCTTCCAATGCCTTCAGGCCCTTGTCAGGGGAGAACACCCATGCAGTTCACGATGCGCCGCCGCCTCGTGGCCACGTCCGTCGCCGTCGCCCTCGGTGCCACCACTCTCGCCGCCTGCAGCTCCGACTCCGACGGCAAGGACTCGGCCGACTCCGGCCCGGTCTCCCTCACCTACTGGGCCTGGGCGCCGGGCATGGACAAGGTGGCCGCGATCTGGAACAAGGAGCACCCCGAGATCCAGGTCACCGTGAAGAAGCAGGCCTCCGGCGATGAACTGGTCACCAAGATCATCACGGCTGCCAAGGCCAAGAAGGCCCCCGACCTGGTGCAGGCGGAGTACCAGGCGCTCCCCACCCTGGTCAGCAATGACGTCCTCGCCGACATCTCGGACGAGGCGAAGGACGCCAAGGACAAGTTCGCCTCCGGCGTGTGGCAGATGGTCACCCTCGGCACCGACAGCGCCTACGCGATCCCCCAGGACTCCGGGCCGCTGATGTTCTACTACCGCGAGGACCTCTTCAAGAAGTACAAGCTGACCGTCCCCACCACCTGGGACGAGTTCGCGGAGACCGCCCGCAAGCTCAGGAAGGCGGACTCCTCCAAGGCCCTGACCACGTTCTCCGCCAACGACTCCGGTCTCTTCGCGGGCCTCGCCCAGCAGGCCGGCGCGAAGTGGTGGACCACCGAGGGCCAGAAGTGGAAGGTCGCCATCGACGACAGCGCCACCAAGAAGGTCGCCGACTTCTGGGGCGGTCTGGTCGAGGAGGGCGCCATCGACAACCAGCCGATGTACACCCCGGCCTGGAACAAGGCGCTCAACACCGGCCGGCAGATCGCCTGGGTCAGCGCCGTCTGGGCCCCCGGCGTGCTGACCACCGCCGCCCCCGACACCGCGGGCAAGTGGGCGATGGCGCCGCTGCCGCAGTGGAGCGCGGGCGAGAGCGCCACCGGCAGCTGGGGCGGCTCGTCCACCGGCATCACCAACGACTCGAAGCACAAGGAAGCCGCGGCCAAGTTCGCCACCTGGCTGAACACCGACGAGGAGGCCCTCGCCGCGATGGTGAAGGAGGGCGGCATCTACCCGGCCGCCACCGCCGCCCAGACCGGTGGCGCGCTGGCCGAGGCCCCCGCCTTCTTCTCGAACCAGCCGGACTTCTACACCAAGGCCGCCGAGATCGCGAAGACCACCGCGCCGTCCGCCTGGGGCCCCAACGTCAACGTGGCCTACACCACCTTCAAGGACGCCTTCGGCAAGGCCGCCAAGGCCAAGAGCAAGGCCGACTTCGAGTCGGCGCTGACCGCCATGCAGGACGACACCGTCGCCGACATGAAGAAGCAGGGCTTCGAGGTCTCCCAGTGATGTCCGGTACCACCCAGAACACCGGCAAGGCGGCGCACGGCTCCGGCCGTGCGCCCCGCGCCCGCGCCACCAGCGGCCGCGTACGGCGTGCCCCGTACGCCTTCCTCTTCCCCGCCGTCGTCCTGTTCCTGCTGTTCTTCGTCGCGCCCATCGGCTACGCGGTCTACCTCAGCCTCCGCAAGGTCGAGGTCAAGGGCCTGGGCCTCGGGTCAGGCGCCCGCCACGAGGCGTGGACGGGCCTGTCCAACTACACGGCGGCGCTCTCCGACTCGGAGCTTCTCCACGGTGCCCTGCGCGTCCTCGGCTACGGCGCGATCGTCGTCCCCGTGATGCTCGGCTCCGCGCTGCTCTTCGCGCTGATGCTGGACACCGACCGGGTGCGGCTCACCCCCTTCACCCGGCTGGCGATCTTCCTGCCGTACGCCATCCCCGGCGTGATCGCGGCCCTGCTCTGGGGCTTCCTGTACCTGCCGAGCGTCAGTCCGTTCTACTTCCTGCTCGACAAGGCGGGCCTGCCCGAGCCGAACCTGCTGGACGGCGGACCGCTGTTCATCGCCCTGTCGAACATCGCGATCTGGGGCGGCACCGGCTTCAACATGATCGTCATCTACACCTCGCTCCGGGCGATCCCGGCCGAGGTGTACGAGGCGGCGAAGCTGGACGGCTGCTCCCAGCTGCAGATCGCGCTGCGGATCAAGATCCCGATGGTGGCGCCCTCCCTGGTGCTCACCTTCTTCTTCTCGATCATCGCCACCCTGCAGGTGTTCGCCGAGCCGACCACCCTCAGGCCGCTGACCAACTCCGTCTCCAGCACCTGGAGTCCGCTGATGAAGGTGTACCAGGACGCCTTCGGCAACAACGACATCTACTCGGCCTCCGCCCAGGCCGTGATCATCGCCGTCGCCACCCTGGCCCTGTCCTTCGGATTCCTGCGCATCGCGAACGCCCGCTCCAAGCAGGAGGAAGCCCGATGAGTTCTCTTGCCGTCCGGAAGGCCGCCCCGGCGGCCGGCACCACCCCCGGCACCGCCCAGGGCCCGCCGCTGCGCCGCCGTATCGCCTTCGTCCCCACCCTCGTCCTGCTGCTCGGGGCCCTGTACTGCCTGCTGCCGGTCGCCTGGGTGGTGATGGCCGCCACCAAGTCGGGGAAGGAACTGTTCTCCACCTTCACCTTCCTGCCGGGCACGGGTTTCGCCGACAACGTCGCGGACCTGACCGCCTACCGCGACGGCATCTACTGGCAGTGGATGGGCAACTCGGCCCTCTACGCGGGCCTGGGCGCGCTGCTGTCGACCGCGGTCTCCGCCGTCTCCGGCTACGCCCTCGCCATCTACCGCTTCCGCGGACGCGAGACCGTCTTCAACATCCTGCTGGCGGGTGTGCTGATGCCGCCGGTCATCCTCGCCATCCCGCAGTACCTGCTGATGGCCAAGGCCGACCTGACGGACTCGTACGCCTCCGTGTTGCTGCCGCTGATCCTCTCTCCGTACGGGGTCTACCTCGGCAGGATCTACGCCGCCGCGGCCGTACCGGCCGACGTGGTGGAGGCGGGCCGGATGGACGGCGCCGGGGAGTGGCGGATCTTCGCGCGGATCGGGCTGCCGATGATGGTGCCCGGACTGGTGACGATCTTCCTGTTCCAGTTCGTGGCGATCTGGAACAACTTCCTGCTCCCGTACATCATGCTGAGCGACGACGAGAAGTTCCCCATGACGCTCGGCCTGTTCACGCTGCTCGCCCAGGGCAACAGCCAGCCGGCGCTGTACACCCTGGTCATCACGGGCTCACTGCTGGCGATCATCCCGCTCATCGCCTTGTTCCTGGTCATTCAGCGGTTCTGGAGCCTGGATCTGCTGTCCGGGGCCGTAAAGTCATGACCATGAGCAATGCGGGCGGCCGGCGCAGGCCGCCGACGATCCACGACGTGGCGCGGGAGGCAGGAGTCTCACGCGGCACCGTCTCCCGGGTGCTCAACGGCGGCCACTACGTCAGCCCCGCGGCGGCGGAGGCGGTCAACGCCGCCATCCGCAAGACGGGTTACGTCGTGAACCGGCACGCCCGCTCGCTGATCACCGGGCGTTCGGACTCGATCGGCTTCCTGCTGACCGAACCGCAGGAGAAACTCTTCGAGGACCCCAACTTCAATGTCCTGCTGCGGTGCTGCACCCAGGCCCTGGCCGCGCACGACATCCCGCTGCTGCTGATGCTGGCCGGCACGCAGGACGAGCGGCGCCGGATCATGCGCTACATCACCGCGGGCCACGTCGACGGTGTGCTGCTGGTGTCCAGCCACTCCGGGGACCCGGTCGCCGAGCAGCTGCGTGAGGCGGGCGTGCCCCTCGTCCAGTGCGGCAAGCCCATGGGGCCCGGCTCCAAGGTGAGCTACGTGGCGGCCGACGACCGGGACGGCGCCCGTGACATGGTGCGCCACCTGCTCTCGCTGGGCCGCCGCCGCATCGGGATCGTGAGCGGCCCGCTGGACACCCCCGGCGGTGTCGACCGCCTCGCCGGGTACAAGGAGGTGCTCACGGAGGCGGGCATCGAGATCGACGAGCGGCTCGTCGTCTCCGGCGACTACAGCCGGGCCAGCGGCGAGGCGGGCGCCGAACGGCTGCTGTCGCAGGCCCCGGACATGGACGCCGTGTTCGTGGCCTCCGACCTGATGGCCCAGGGCGCGCTGGCGGCGCTGCACCGGGCGGGTCGCAGGGTCCCCGAGGACGTGTCGGTGGGCGGCTTCGACGACTCCACCGCGGCGACGGAGGCCGTTCCCGCCCTCACCACGGTCCGCCAGCCCTACGACCGCATCAGCAACGAGATGGTCCGGGTGCTGCTGGCCCAGATAGGCGGCGAGGACCCGGCGGCGGTGATCCTGCCGACGGAACTGGTGAAGCGGGAATCGACCTGATGACGAAGGGGGCCGGTCGCTGCGACCGGCCCCCTTCGTCATCGGTCGGTCATCGGTCAGGATTCGAGAAGCGGCTCACCCCTCCCCCGCCCTAGCGTGAAACCACCGACGGAATCCCGTCGGGCCACGCACCAGCGAGGAGTGACCCCCATGACCACCACCGGTCTGCAGACGATCATCTACCCCGTCAAGGACGCCGACCGGGCGAAGGCCCTGTTCAGCGCGCTGCTGGAGGTCGAGCCGTACGCCGACGAGCCCTACTACGTCGGTTTCAAGGCCGCCGGCCAGGATGTCGGCCTCAACCCGAACGGCCACGCCCAGGGTCTGACCGGACCGGTCCCCTACTGGCACGTCTCCGACATCCGGGCGCGGCTCGCGGCCCTGCTGGAGGCGGGGGCCGAGGTGCTCCAGGACATCCACGACGTGGGCAACGGCCGGCTGATCGCCGCCGTGAAGGACCCGGACGGCAACCTGGTCGGACTGCTCCAGGACCCGTCGTAGGGCCTCTCTCGAAGGAACGGCACGAACTGCTTGCACCCGCACTAGTTGCACAGTCAACAAATGCCCGGATGGGTGTTACCGTGCGGGTATGGCAGCGAAGACGGCCGGGGCGGGCCTCGAGGAGCGGTGGCGGGACATCCTGTCGGTGCACGCGCGCACGATGTGCGAGATCGACCGCGCGCTGCACCCGCACGGCCTGGGTGCGAGCGACTTCGAGGTGCTCGACATCCTCGCCGCCGAGGCGCCCCGGCAGGGCGACCAGTGCCGGGTGCAGGACCTCGTCGGCCGGGTCCACCTCAGCCAGAGCGCCCTGTCCCGGCTGATCGGCCGGCTGGAGAAGGACGGCCTGGTGGAACGGACCGTCTGTATGGAGGACCGGCGAGGGGTGTACGTGACCCTCACCGGCAAGGGCCGTGACCTGCACACGGAGGTGCTGCCGTTGCAGCGGGACGTGCTGGAGCGGATGCTCGGCACCCCCTAGGGCCTGTCGTTTGGATCATGCCGCAGGACATCGACGGGGCTGTTCGGTGCCGGTGAGCGGGGTCTGGTGCGTGCAGCTGCAAGGCGGAGGAGGGCGTCGACGCGATGGGGGTCCCCCCGCTCGAGCGCAGCCGAGAGTGGGGGAGTCGGCAACCGACGACAAC